>JBEKXG010000423.1:0-4760 GCA_049512295.1 Syntrophobacteraceae bacterium | reverse complement strand
ATTCCCTTTGTGCCGAGTGAAACTTGAACCAGGACCGCCACCCCCACACCCGGCGAAATAGTCCCCAGGTGTTCCTGCTGCAGGGCCTGTTTGAGCGCCTGCTGCTCTCTATATCCGTCTCCGTTTGGTTCCAGCCCCAGCCAGTTGCGGGCACCGAGTTCCTGGAAAAAGTCGCGGGGAATCTGCTTTTCGGCGTACCATTTGCCAACGTCAGGGGTGAGGCGTTCTGAGAGGAACTCCTTATAAAGCTCAAGATTTTCTTCGAATTCGACCGGTATTCGGAAATCCATGTTGAGGCTCCTGTCTTGAGATGAAATGAACCAGAATCGTGATCTCTTGAATGTTGCTGCTTGCTTTCGCAACCTGAATCACCCGGGTTGCAGCTCCTGAACTATTACGTCGTGTCCGGCCTCAAGGCATTTGACGAGCGATACTGTAAATATGGCTTTTGAGTCGAGTTTGGAAAAGGAAAGCGTGCCGCCCATTTCCTTAAGAAGCTTGAACGTCGAGGAAATCCCGGTTCCCTGGACACCCTCCTCGAACGGCAGAAACATAAGTTCCGGGTCCCATGGTTTTTTTCCCGCGACCGGGCTGATCATGTCCACATATATGTTGTGTTCGCCAAAGTATGTCTTCAGTGTTACCTCTTTTATCAAGTCCATCATTTCCACGGCGTTTCGAATCATTGCGACAAAAACCTGAGTAAGGATGGCCGGGTCAACGTGAGCCGTGGGCATATCGGGATAAAGATCGAGATGGACTTTTACGTTATTCTTTTCCAGCTCCGGACCGAGCATCCCGACCGAAGCGGCGAGAATCTCATTCACATGGCATTCACGTGGTTTCACGGATACCGGGCGCAGATAATCGTGCAGCCGGTTGAGCATTGTCTCGAGCCGTTCGGTTTCATGCAAAATGATCTCGGCCTCAGGAGATTCGGGATATCTTTTCAGCAGCCGCCGTGCAAAGCCGCCTATTGAAACAAGCGGATTCCTGATCTCGTGAGCGACTTCGGAGGCCGTGGCGCCCAGCGTCTTGAGTTTCTCTCTTTGCACGAGCGCAGCTTGCGCCTGCTTGAGTTCGCGTGTGCGCTCAAGCACCATCTCTTCGAGGTGCTCCCGGTATTCCCGCAGCTCCCTGTCCGCTTTCTTTCGTTCGGTTATGTCCCTTATGATTCCTACATGCCCTCGGATTGCGCCCTCAGGTCCATCGATGACCGAAAAGGTCCCCTCCACCGGGAAGACCGTACCGTCTTTTTTCTTCAACCGCCATTCCACCCTTATAGGCCCTTGTTCCATGACAGAGGAGGCCAGTTTTCCGAAATCGGTGAAGCTGTCATCCGAAGGATGTACTATCCTGACAGACTGCCCGATGATTTCTTCGCTCGAAAAGCCGAAAAGGTCCAGGAAAGCATGATTGACCGAAACTATATTGCGGTTCCCGTCCACCATGAAGATTGCGTCCGAGGTGCCTTCCGCAAGGGCCTTGTAGACTTCGTCCGACCTTTTCAGGGCTTCTTCTATGCGCTTTTGCCCGGTGACATCGACAAGGAAACCTTCTGTTGCGATTAACTCGCCCTTTTGCGAGTAAACGCCCAGACCGAGTTCCCATACCCATTTAATCCCGCCGTCGGCGGTGCGGATTCGGTAGATCAGCTTGAAGGGCCGCCTGTTGGCAAAAGCTTCCTCGGTCTTGGACCTGACCATCTCACGGTCCTCAAGAAGAACCAGGTCGCCAAGCTTTCGTTTATGACTCAGTTCGGAAATAGAATACCCTGTCAAGGCGACTGCTCCGGGGCTTACGAAATCGAGCAGGCACTCCGCATCACCGCCGCAGCGGTAAAGCATTCCCGGAAGGTTCTCGAATAAAGCGGACAGGGTCCGCTGGTTCTCCATGAGGGCTTTTTCGCACTTTTTCATGGAAGCGATCGTCCTGCTGACGAGCAGATAGACGAGCAGGGCAGAGGCGCAGACGAAAAACCAGCCCTTCAGGGTTTGCACAATATGCGCGGCCCTGGACTGGCCAAAAAACAAATCCAGCGCCGGATCGGAAAAAATGATCCACAGCGCTCCAACGGCTGCATAGATTAGAGCTATTCCAAGTCCCCCATGAGCGGGCGACTGCCCTGGCTTGGTAAGAATCTCTTTCAATTGTCCCTCAGCAACCTTTCGCTTTCAATTCCGCACGCGCGCGCGCGAATGCGGCGACGGGTTACGCTTCGCTCCACATCCTGTTTCGATTCCGGACACTGGCGGGAGTCCGTTCTTTTGATGTCATGTAAGATTCGCGGAGGTGATTTGCAAGGCGCTCCGCTAACGCTGACCGCGATTGAGTTACGAGTAGAAGAAAGTGGATACATAAGGTTTCACGCGAAGGCGCGACGCGGGGAGCAGGGAGCGGAGAAAAAAAAGGAGCTGCAAAAATGAGGGGTTGAGCCTTGGAAACGGCCGTGTATGGGATGGTTTCAAAAACGTGCTTCTGAGCCACGAAAACGCCCCTTCCAGCGCCTCTTCTCACGAAGGATCGAGCACCTCCCGCGGTACGACCCCAAACCGCGCCCCCCCTTTTTGGCCGGTCAAAGTGGCTCACTTTCCCACTTTACTCCGGACCGGCTTGAACTTCTTCGTTACATCCCCGGCCAGGTTGGGATCCATTGGGTCCAGGGTTTTTAAGGGATTCCCTTTTGAAAAATCAACGTTTTTAAGATCGACCCAGACCACATTCGGATGCGCGGTCCAGTTGAAATAAAATACCCGGTCCGTCACATCCTCCGCGTTCGTCCACCAGGTGGGGTACGTCTCCGCAGGACCGGACCTGTAAAGCGATCCAAAGGGCACCGACACATTCCTTATCACACTATACACGAAGGCTACAGCTTCGTACCGGTCCTTCGGTTCAGGTAGGGTCTTCAGGTAGATGGCGGCGCGGATGAATCGTTCATCCGGTTCGACTCCGCCTGGAATTTCCGTTTTTGCGCCGCCGAATGCCTTATATTGTTTGAGGTTTTCGAGATGGACGTCATATTCGGGGTCGTTGGTCATGATCCTGTGTTCCCTGCCGTGATAAACTTTCATCTCACCTTTGACAAACTCGATTATTGCCGAGTCTCCGGCAGGATCTTCCAGCGCGAAATGGAGCGGGTAAACCACCGTGCCCACCTTGAAGGGCACGACCTGGACTTTGTCCACATCTTTCAGGACTTCTTCAACAGTTGCATAATTATCGAGCATATACCGCAGAAAGCGAGCATAGTTTATGCCGGGTCTGTTATCCCTCACTTCGTACTGAGTTGGACCCAAGTATAGCATATGCGCCGTTAAACCCTTCTCATTAATCCCTTCGATATATCCGTCAATATAAGGAGAAAGACCTGCTGCTTTTGCTTCTTCGTCTCCATGCATGGTTTTTTCAAAAAAAGTAAAAGGAATGACGCCGACGCTTCCATATTTCGAAGTCCATGTGGCCGAGTTTTGGCCGGCAGCTCCCGATACTTTCATACCCCTCGGATAGATAACCAATCGTTCACCGAAGTGGTGGTCCCAATCCATGGATCGAGCGACGACGACAGCCTGCCTGTTCGTGTTCCATAAGATCCGCGAGCAGGCAAAACTGAGGTCGGCGTTGGCCAATGAATAAACCAGCAGCCCGGCCGTGATGAGAGTCGTTATAGCGGGCGACAAAGGAAAGTTGACATGCCGCTCGGACCGGGAAATGCCGTCTTCCGACACCAGACAACTGACTTCTGACATCCGTAATAGCAGTCTCAGTTTCTTGAACATCTGGTCTTCCTCCTCCTGAATTGAAGAGCGTTTCACCCGGAATAACGCTGCCGTTCACCACTGAGACACAGAGAACACTGAGAGAAGACGTGCCTCCAATCTCTTAGCCCTTAGCCCTTGCCTCTTACCCGCGAATTGAAGGACGGCATACCGCGGAGAATTCTATGACCTTCCCCCCTCCGTGTTCTCCGGGCCTGGTGGTGAACGGTAAGCTCCCCGCTCCCGCAGCCGCGCGACCTGTTCAAAAACCGGCAAATATTTCAATGCAGGTGTCTTCGCAGCAGCCTACTCCTATGAGTTCATATCTTGGATTTTGCATGTTTTTCCTGTGTCCCCGGCTTTTCATCATCGTCCTGTGCAGGGCTTCCGGACTATGTGATCCTCTTACCAGGTTTTCAGCTGCCGCGCTGAATTGAAAGCACCCCCGGACCATGTCCCGGAGCGGACTCTCTCCGGTTGCCGGGTCAAGATGGCTAAAGCAACCTTCGGCTATCATCCGCCTTGCGCGGATAGACGCTTTCTCCGCCAAGCAATCGTTCCACTTCAGACGCGGGTTTTCCTTGCAGGCCAGCAAATAGAGTTGCTGTGCTCTTGGATCCCCGGACGCATCATAACGCCCGCCGGGCGGAGGCGATAATGACGGCGGAGAGCATGCGACACAGGTTGCCAGGCAAAATATCAGGACCAAAGCGGATATTAGGCCTCTGATCATACACATCACCCACGTCGGTTTCTAAATTTTCGCTGCGCCAAATAGGACTGTCCGCTCTGATATCCCGGCGCCCGGTATCCTCCCTGCGCGTAACAGCCTGGTGTCCAGTATACTCCCGGACTAAGGGGCACACCAGTTCTATCAGGTCGCGGGCTTTCTTAGTGGGCAATTCCATAGGAAATCCGACTTGGACGCCGCAGCGATTCACAATGAGTCCTAAGTCCACCTATTCTATGGAATTGAACGAATCTCGTAAACGTGCTTCTTCC
>JBEKXG010000422.1:0-4761 GCA_049512295.1 Syntrophobacteraceae bacterium | reverse complement strand
GAGGCTGCGACCCGGCTTGGGCCGGTATTTCTTGGCGCCCTGATTTTGGCCACCGCTTTGTCGGTTCTCTCATACGCCCGTGCGCTGACTCTGTGCTGGTGGGGCCCCTCCAAGCAGAACGGGAAGCGGGAACCGGCGCTCCTGGCCACGGCCCTCCTGGGGGTATGCGCCGTATTGTTGGTGATCGGATTGTGGCCGGCGATCCTGGTCAAGTAACGCTAAAAAATGGAAGGCCGACCCATGGGACTGGTTCAAAGATTGGTCAGAATAGCTCGCCTGCGCTCACCCTGGCTTTTTCATCTCAACACGGGCGGCTGCAACGGCTGTGATATAGAATTTTCAGCCTGCCTCACCCCTCGTTACGATGTGGAGCAGGCAGGCATTCTGCTGGCCGGGAGTCCAAGACACGCAGATATACTCTGTGTAACCGGCCCGGTAACCCGTAATACAAGGGCCGCCCTTGAGGCCGTCTATGCCCAGATGCCGGATCCCAAGGTGGTTGTTGCCCTGGGCAACTGCCCGGCAACCTGTGATGTCTTCGCCGGGAGCCCGGCCGTAGAGGGCCCTTTGAGCCGCTTCATGCCCGTCGCCGTCTATGTGCCGGGCTGTCCTCCCCGGCCCAACGACCTGATAAGGGGTGTTGCGCAGGCGGTCGCTATCCTGGCGGGTCCGCAGACCGGATACCCTTTGACAGCGAAAGGGGCAAAGTCATGAGTTCGGAGAAGGTCCTTCTGGCCCTTTTCATTTTTCCAGGCATGCTCTACGCCGTGCCTATGGCCTGGCTAATGCTCTGGCTGGAGCGAAAATTGAGGGCCCGGATGCAGGGCCGCATAGGCCCGCCATTTTATCAGCCCTTTTTTGACTTCGTTAAATTGACGGCCAAAAAGCCGATCCTTCGACCCCGCACGGATGCCCTGCTTATGGCGGGCTTGCCCATGGCCGCCGTCTCGGCAGGGCTTGTATCGCTTGCCCTGTTGCCGGTTTTCCCGGACTCGAGCGGCTTTGCGGGAGACCTGGTCTTGCTGGTGGCCTTCATCGAAGTGCCGTCCTTATGCGCGGTCCTGGCAGGTTTTGCCTCCCGCTCGATCTTCGGCCAGGTAGGGGCAACGCGGGAAGCCATATTGAGCATTACTTACAACCTGCCCTTTCTCACGGCCCTCGTGGCCCTGGCATACTCGGCGCAGAGTCTGCAACTGGCGGACATAGCGGCGGCCCCGACGAACTGGGTGCGGGCGCCTGCCGTTGTGACCATTCTCCTCTGCCTGCCGGTCAAGCTGCACATTAACCCCTTCTCCGTCTCCAATGCCGAACAGGAGATCTACTCCGGACCGGCGACGGAATTCGGCGGTTCTCAACTGGCGATGTGGGAACTGGCCCACGGTTTGGAATGGGTGATTTTGACGGGCCTTGTCGTATGCCTCGGACTTCCCTTTCGCACGAGCGCCCCGGTTTTAGATCTTGCCCTGTTCGCAGGCTTATCCCTTGTCCTGGTGGGCATCTTATCGTTTCTGGCGGCCGGCACGGCCCGCCTGAAGGTCGCGCAGGCTGCCCGTTTTTACTGGAGATGGGGCATGGGCCTCGCCCTGGCGGCGTTAATCCTGGCAATGTTGCCCGGCATCGAAAGGTTCGTCCGATGAGTATTTTTCCCGTCCTGATTAAAAACCTGAGAACGAAACCGGTCACGTTGCGTTTTCCTAACGAAACGCCCCGTCCGAAAGACTTTCGGGGACCGGTGAAAATTGATGTGGAAAAGTGCATCGGCTGCGGCATGTGCGCCTATGTCTGCGTCTCCCGGGCGGTTCGCGTGACTGAGTATGAGGATAGTTGCGAGTGGCTCTATCTGCCGGGACGCTGCACCTTCTGCGGACGCTGCGCGGCCGTTTGCCCTGCACGGGCGCTGCGCATGGAGAGAGGGTCCGTCCCTGCCTATTTCAGCGCCGGAGAGCTGGACGAGGCGCATCGAGTGCCCTATCCGGCCTGTCCGGAGTGTGGACGTCCGTCTCGCCCTGTAGCTGAGCCGGTATTGATTCGGGCTTTCGGTGAATTTACCGAGAAGAAGGTACGGGCGGACATATTTTTGTGTCAGCGATGTCGTCTAAGGCGCTCACAGAGACATTTGTGGGCAACGGCAGGAAAATCGATTCATCAAGGTGATTTGAAAGATTATGGATAAAATCGAAGACATTCTAATCTCGATGGGTGCCAGGAAACCCCGGGAGAAAAAGCCCGAGGAACGGTGGGTGGCAGACCCGGGCATTGACGTGGAGAAAATGGCCATGGTGATGGTGGAAGCCGGCGCCCGCCTGGTGACCGTCTCCGCCTCTTCCCTCGATACCGGTGAATTCCGGCTGATCTATCACTGGGACCTGGAAGGCAACCTGCTGAACTGTGTCACGGTAACACGCCAGGGCGCCCTCCCCGGCATTGCCCAAATCTGTCCGGCAGCCGACTGGATAGAACGGGAGATCCACGACTACTTTACAATGAATTTTACCGGACGGGACCTCCCTCCACTCGTACTAAATGAGCAGGACCCGCCCGGGACCTTCTCCCGTAAATTCCAACACAAGGGTAAAGCAGGAGGCCGGGCATGAGCTTCACCATCCCGATCGGTCCTTATCATCCGGCCCTGGAGGAGCCCTGCAAGGTCCAGGTGACCTGCGCAGGGGAGACCGTCCAGGACGTCAGCCTGTCGGTCAAGTACAACTTCCGGGGGGTTGAATGGCTGGCGGAAAGGCGCAACTATCAGCAGGCCGTTGCCCTGGTCGAGCGTGTTTGCGGAATATGCTCCAACGTTCACACCCTCACCTTCTGCACGGCCGTCGAACGGCTTGCGGGGTTGACGGTCTCCGAGCGCGCGAAATACATTCGCACCATCGTCCTCGAACTCGAGCGGCTGGCTTCCCATGCGCTTTGGGCCGGGATTGCAGCGGAGGTTATGGGCTTTCAGACCCTGTTCATGACCTGCTTCGCCCTGCGTGAACAGTTGATGGACCTCCTGGAGAAACTCTCCGGCAACCGGGTCCACTACGGGATGAACTGCATCGGCGGGGTTACCCGTGACCTGGCCGACCCGAAAGCGGTTCAAGCCGTCGCCCGAAGGGTTCGGCAAGTCGTAAACGATCAGTTGGTTCCCCTTTTCACCGGGGACAAGACTGTGCGCGCCCGCTGCGTCGGCACGGGGAAACTGACCAGAGAACAGGCCCTGGCCTGGGGCGCCGTAGGACCCACTGCACGAGCCTCGGGTCTGCGCGACGATATCCGCCGAACATCTTCATATGCCGCTTACGCCCGGTTCGAATTTGAAGTTCCGGTTGAAACCTCCGGCGATGTCTTTGCCCGGGTAGTGGTTCGGCTGCTGGAGATGGTCGAAAGCTGCCGCATAGTCGAGCAGGCCATCGACAATATCCCTCCGGGGGCCATTCATGGACCTGATTTTGTGGATGTCCCGCCCGGCGAGGCTGTGGCCCGTTCCGAAGCACCCAGGGGAGAGCTCTTTTACTATGTTGCCTCAGATGGAACTGATATTCCGTCCCGGGTGAAGATCCGAACCCCCAGTTTCGTGAACCAGCCCACGGTTCGGCTGATGATGATCGGAGCCAATCTGGCGGACGTCGCCCTGATTAACGCATCCATTGACCCTTGCTATTCCTGTACGTCCAGGTAGTTCATGGATTTTATCCGATGCCGAGTTGTTATCAAATCTCCAGTGATAGCCAAGGTTGGAAAGTCTGGCGGTTTTTGTCTCTTGATTCTGAAAGGGGGTGAAAGGCGCCTTGAAGGTAACAGTGAAATTTTTCGCGTATCTCAGGGATCTTTTTAAGGGCAGGGAAGAGAAAATCGATCTGCAAAGCGGAAGCAGCATAGGGGACCTTTTGAACCTCCTGTGCGATTCTCACAGGCGCCGAGAGCAGATATTCGACGGCGGCGAGCTTAAACCTCAGATGGTAGTCTTGAAAAACGGAAATCACGTTAAACATTTAAGCGGCCTGGAGACAAAGCTCGAGGAGGGGGATACGATAGTTCTAATTCCTCCGGTCGGAGGCGGTTAGTTCCGAAATTAACAACTAAAGACTTCTCTTGTCGGCTTACAACTTGCTGTAGCTTTGGCAATACTTGATCCTTTCCTTCTCGCCGCCTTGCGATCATCTTGAATGCAGATCCGTATTAGCTGTATTCGCAAATACAGGCAAATTTCGAAGTCCAATTCCGTAACAATGCGATTTAATGGGAAATGTTGAATTTGTCCGGTCAAAATAACAGCGAAGATCAGCGCGCATAAATGCAGGGAACAGCGAGCGGGCGCGAAGCGCGAGGACAGCGCGAAACGCGAGGACTGAGGCCCCGGACTGGACACTTCCGGGGTGACGAGGACAGAGTAGGGCGCGAGGATTGGGCGATGAGGTCCGAGTGACCTCTCCCCGTGCGGCGTAATGAGGAACCAAATTTCTCATCGGAAACCGTGAGTTTCCCATCCCGACTTTCCGGATGGGCATTATTCAATTTTCAAAGAGCCGACAAGGTGCTGTACAACTCATCGATCTGACTGATAAAAGGAGCTTTTCACTGCAAATACAGGCGAATTACAATGGCAGGTCCCGCAATCCGTTGATTTTATTAGCTGTTGGAATTTCATTTCCTGCAATAACAATGGAAAATGCA
Organism: Syntrophobacteraceae bacterium; assembly: GCA_049512295.1. Lineage (GTDB taxonomy): Bacteria > Desulfobacterota > Syntrophobacteria > Syntrophobacterales > Syntrophobacteraceae > SbD1. Next base: position 99 of record JBEKXG010000422.1, on the reverse strand, counting down.
TCGAAGCGATCCATTTGAACCTGAACTCCACAGTTCCCGAATATTATACCATGAATAGATTTGGCCCTGCCAAACGGCAACCAGAAGCGGCAACCAGAA
>JBEKXG010000421.1:0-4773 GCA_049512295.1 Syntrophobacteraceae bacterium | reverse complement strand
TCCGCACATCGTGCCGGGCGCAAGGGATAATTTCGGGCCGGTCGTAGTTCCTCCGCACAGTTATTTCGTCATGGGAGACAACCGGGACCACAGCCATGACAGCCGTTTCTGGGGCTTCGTCGATTCCGGCGATCTCGTCGGCGAAGCTTTTATCATTTACTGGTCCTGGAGACAGGAGGGCAGTTTTAGCGTGGAGCCCTCCGAGAGCTATATCCGCTGGAACAGGTTCGGCAAATTGCTCCTCCAGTAAATGGTAATTCGGGTCTAATATGGGTAGAGCAAACAGGGTTCGCGCTTTTCCCGGAATCCCGGCAAATCCTGCTCCCATCCCGATTCGATCATATTGATATCCAGCCCCTGCTCGACCTGGCGCCGGATCGTATCGCTCCCGATGAGAATATCTATCGGCAGTTTTTCCCGCTCGTATTCGTAAGGAGGGTCGAGCCATCTGAAGTGGTCCGGATGGGTTGCGCACAAGGCCTGCAGAAAGGCCAGCCCCATCCTGTATGGCTTGAACCTCTCCCTGTCCGTTATGTGTATCTGGAATCCGAGGCAAGTTTCACCCTTATACTTATCGAAAGCAGGCTCGTAGGCAACCGGCCGAAGCGTTACTCCTTCCAATCCGGTATCTTTCAACTCTTCGCGGAACCTTTTCTGATTGAGAAAAGGCGCTCCGAAAAGCTGAAACGGCATCGTCGTGCCCCGCCCCTCACTGATATTTGTCCCCTCCAGGAGCACCATGCCGGGGTATAGCAGGGCGGTCTCCCAAGTCGGCATATTGGGCGAGGGATATACCCAGTGAAGGCCGAGACCGTCGAAGTGGCGGCTTCGCCTCCAGCCGCTCATTGAAAAAACATCGAGATCGCAGTCGATGTTCGCTTCAGCGCAGACGAAGCGTGCGAATTCCCCGGGGGTCAACCCATGTCGCATGGGGACCCGATACCGTCCCACAAAGGAGCGGAATGCCGGGTCGAGCAAGTTGCCTTCAATTTCCGTACCATTTATGGGATTGGGCCTGTCCAGGACGGCCACTTTCGTCCCGGCCAAGGCTGCCGCTTCCAGGCAGAGGCCAAGTGTGGTAGTATAAGTATAGACCCGCGTTCCGACGTCCTGGAGGTCGATCAGGAGGACGTCGATTTTTTCGAGAGCTTCCAGGGAAGGTTTGCGGGTATCGGAATAAAGACTCACCACCCGGACGCCGGTTTCGGGGTCGAGCGAATCGGCGGATTCGATCATGTTTGCCTGTTTTTCCGAATAATATCCGTGCTGTGGCGAAAAAATGCAGCTCAGGCGTCCTCCTGCTCCCAAGACCAGTTTCCTGGTGCTTTCCAAACAACTGTTGGTGGAAGCCTGATTGACCAGCAGCCCAAGCCGTCCTGAGCGGAACCACGGCGGGGGCGACTGCAGCAAAACTTCGCACCCCAGGCGAAATTCATCGGTTTTACCGGTTTGATTATGGCTGATCATCTTTATTCAATTCCCTTGCTTTATTTCCGATCCCGTCGCATAGGCGGTTGCCTCCGACTCCTTAAAATCGCCTATCTCTATAACAGATTAGCAACTACGGAACCATTCAATTACAAATCTGTTATCAAAAAAATGTCTGCGCCCCGCGAAGCGGGGTTATGGCGTAAGTAATCGTGCCGGCCTGAAAAACTTCGCGAGGGTCGCAGGAATGTCTTGACCGGCAGGTCTATATTCACGAGAATCTTCCCGGGTTTAAAGCAACGATTTCTCCGCGTTCTCTGCGCCTTTGCGGTGAACGTGTACGCAGGATGTTTCCATACATGCCTTTGCCGTTTTCGCAAATCAGGGCCGTTGTGGGCGATGAAAACCTGTTGACGTCACCGGAGGAACTCTACTGCTACAGCTTCGATGCGAGCAAGATGCACTTTGTTCCTGAAGGGGTGGCATTCCCCGCTGACGGCGCCCAGATATCGGCGTTGGTCAAGCTGGCGAATCAGCACGGTTTTGCGGTATACCCGCGAGGGGCCGGGTCCGGCATGGTTGGCGCCTGCCTGCCTCAGGGCGGGCTGGTAATCGTTACCAACCGGCTAAACAAAATCCTGGAAATCGACGCCGACAATATGACGGCCGTGCTCGAGCCGGGGGTAATCACCGGAGATTTTCAGAAAGCCGCAGCAAAGCATGGCCTTTTTTATCCGCCGGACCCGGCAAGCCTTCCTTTTTCGACAATGGGAGGAAACGTCGCAATGTGCGCCGGAGGTCCGAGGGCCGTGAAATATGGCGTGACCAGGGACTATCTTCTGGGGCTGGAAATGGTTCTGCCCACAGGTGAGATTATCCGAACGGGGACTCGGACTATGAAAGGGGTCGTCGGATATGACTTGACTCGCCTCATGGCAGGTTCCGAAGGCACGTTGGGGATTTTCACAAAGATAATCGTCCGGTTGATCCCCGCGCCGGAATCGGTTCGCACTCTGACTGCCGTTTTTTCCAACCTTGATTGCGCGGTAAACGCTATTTGCGGGATATTGAGGGAGCGCATCATCCCGTCCACTATGGAGCTGCTGGACCAGGCCACGATCGGCGCGGTTGAAAACCACCTTCGAATCGGGCTCCCGATTGAGGCCGAGGCGCTGGTCCTGATCGAGGTGGACGGGCCCGGCGTATTGCTGGACGGCCAGATTGCCCGAATCGAGGAAGTTTGCAAAAAAGCGGGCGCGGGCAAAACCGAGGTGGCGCAGGACGATGTGGAAAGGGACCGGCTCTGGCAGGCGCGCAGGGCCATTTCTCCGGCCTTGGGGCGGATCAGGCCGGGCAAGATAAATGAGGACGTTACGGTTCCCCGCACCAGGATAGCCGAACTCATCAGGTCCATACGCGCCCTTGCCGAAAAATATGACCTGACCATAGTCTGCTTCGGTCACGCCGGAGACGGCAATATCCACACCAATATCATGCTCGACAGAAAGGATGAAGGCGAGCGGCGGCGGGCGGGAAAAGCGGTCGAGGAGCTGTTCGCAATAGTCCTCGGCCTCGAAGGCACCATTTCCGGAGAGCACGGAATAGGGATCGCCAAATCTCCATTCATCGAACTGGAGGTAGGAGCGGGCGGCCTCGACGCCATGCGAAGAATTAAACAAGCCCTCGATCCGCTCAATATTATGAACCCTGGAAAGATGTTCGTTCCGGACCGGACCTTTTTGGATGGCTCTTTTGTTTAGGCCTGCCGGGTCGTGGGACCGGGATCTCATACGAAGATTGCATTCAAGACTTTATCAAAGCCAAAGGACATTAACTGTGGATTCGACTCGTTTGAATTCGGGATCGCCGGTTATCACTGTTGCGGCCATCTCTTGCGCCAGCGCCACGGCGAATGCATCCGCGTAAGAAATGGGCAAGCTTGCTTTAATGCGGGCTGCCGATAAGACGCGTTCCATTGTGACCTCGCCAATTTGTATGGGCAACATCAACGCAATCTTTAGGGTTTTATGGGCACTGTCCCAGCCAAGTCTGCGTCCAATCGTGTAAATGATTTCTCCCAAATTGATGAGGCTGAGGAAAACCACTGCATCACTGTCCTGCGCCCGCTTGATTATCTCTTTTACTTTTAAAGCGGACGGTTCACCTTGAAAATGTGCCAGAAGCGCATAGCTATCCAATACGAAGGCCGGTTTCTTCACGTTCCAACTCCGCTGCTCTGTCTTCAAGAAGAGCCTTCGTCAGTGATACGCGGCCCGCCAGCATTCCAAAAGAGGCCTCGATGGGATCGGCTACTCCGGGGACAAGCAGAATCTTTTCTCCCTCTTCCCGAAATTCGATTATCGATCCGGGTTCCAAACGATAGCGCCTGCGGAGCGCGGCAGGGATAACGACCCAGCCTTTTGAAGATACCTTGGACTTCATCACTTTCGAGGGTCCCATAATCTGTCCTTCAACATTCGAATCATTTTGTGAGCAAAACGTTATACTTTTATCCGGAAAAAGTATAACACACATCATGCTGCAAATCAATGCATTCATTTGCACACTGCCCGGTTGCAGCGCACCATTGCATTGCAAATACAGGTCAAATTCAATGAACCGTGTGGACGAGCACCGGGTGTCGGGTATCGGGTTGCGAGTTGCTTCTTCCTTCTGACATCTGACCTCTGTCCTCTGTTGAACAGTGAACAGGGAAAAACCAAATCCCTCAAATCCCGGAGGAGCGAAGCGGGGTGGATGGACGCGGATGAGGAAGCGTAGCGTGGTGGATAAAAGCAAAGATCTTCAATGCTTGAAGCCTGGAGTCCTCTCATGGCCTGTGGTATGGAAAACTGGAACTGCGTCGGCTGGATGAACAATCGAAAGCATTCGTAATACGTAATTTCTAATTGCTAATTGCACTGACCACCTACCCTTAAGATCGGGGAATTGGCAGAGGGACTGCCTGCGAGCAAAGTCGTTTCGAGAAGAAACAGAGTCCAATCAGATAATGTGCGTCGCCCCGGGGTCGGACAAAGCAATCGCACTCGAGCCTGATCATAAATGCACCGGGGAAGAGTGGGGGTGAGGTGGTCCGTGGCATTCGGATGCCGCGCGAGTGCACAGCCTTCACGAAGCTCATCGTTCTCGATTTCGAGATAACGGATAAAAGCCTTGCCCGGCAGTCTTAGCGGCTATCCCATCCATTTTTCTCCGGCCCGTTTCTCCTGGATGTTGAGGTTAGGTTGAACGGGCAGCACACACGCTTCGCCTTCAATCGCGACAATGACATTGTCGCCCCAAATGTCCAGCACACGCTCCCTGATCTGGAGGAGTTCAATCCAC
>JBEKXG010000420.1:0-4788 GCA_049512295.1 Syntrophobacteraceae bacterium | reverse complement strand
CCATGGTTTGGGTTTTCATATGCGTTGGCGCGACTGTCTGGATAATCCATCGGCTCGTAAATTAGACGTATGGCAAAGGCATTATCGCGATCAGGGACGACGAAATTGCGGCCGAGATAATGAGCGTAAATACCCGGCGCATGAAGATGGTGGCTTTCATGCTCTCCTCCGGGTTAGCGGGAATAGCGGGGGGACTCTTCGCGCACGTGCTGGGATATATAAACCCGGGAACCTTCACCATCATGAAATCGACCGAGGCCCTAGTCATGGTTTATCTGGGCGGAATGGGGTCGTTAAGCGGCTCGGTGATCAGCGCGATTGTCTTTACGCTTGCGCTCGAGGCCTTCCGGCCGCTTCAGCTCGTAAAGTGGGTCGTGGTGCCGTTTCTGCTCATCCTTCTGATGGTCTTCCGGCCCGAGGGGATCATGGGACATCGCGAACTCACCGACATTTTCCCGAAGCTTCGCCGGTGGTTTGCGCCCGGGGAGGGGCGGGCGTAAAATGGCTCTTCTGGAAATAGAGAACGTAACTCACTTTTTTGGTGGCCTCAGGGCCGTATATGATCTTAATCTGAGCTTCCACGGCGGTGAGCTTATGGGCCTGATAGGCCCTAACGGCGCGGGCAAGACGACCGTTTTCAACCTTGTGAGCGGCTTTTACCGTCCGTCGGAAGGTCAAATCCGCTTTCTGGACCAGGATATAAGCGGCCTGCGACCGCATCAGGTTACGTCGCTGGGAATCGCGCGCACGTTCCAGAGTATCCGCCTTTGGAACAGCCTGAGCGTTTTCGAAAACATTTGCGTCTCTCAGCACGGTCAGCTCGGCTACGGGTTTTTGCGTTCGGTGTTGCGCACCCCGAGGTTCGTAAGGAGCGAGCGGCAGGTCAAAAAGACGGCTGAGAAACTGATGGACTTGCTGGGGCTTGGGCAGTACGCGCTCGAATTTCCGAGAAACCTCCCCTACGGGCTTCAGCGGCGGGTGGAAATCGGCCGCGCCCTGTCGCTTCGGCCCAGGCTCCTTTTGCTCGATGAGCCGGCCGCCGGGATGAATCAGGGCGAAATCGGCCAGCTCATAGAAATGATCCGTTGGATTCGAGACGAATTCAAGCTGACGATCTGGTTGATAGAACACCACATGCGGGTGGTGATGAACGTCTGCGAGAACATAAAAGTGCTCGATTTCGGCGAAACGATCGCCGAGGGCCGGCCCGATGAAATCAGGCAGAACCCCCGCGTCATTCAGGCCTATCTGGGAAAAGAAGAACCGGGCCATGCTCGAGGTATCTGATCTTCACGTAAAATACGGAAATATCGAGGCGCTGCACGGGATATCCTTTCGTGTGAACAAGGGTGAGATAGTTGCCCTGCTTGGCGCAAACGGCGCCGGTAAATCCACCGCCCTTATGAGCATCATGCGTCTTCCGCCGCCCGAAGGACCACAGGTGAGCAGGGGCGAAATAAGATTCAACGGGACCAGCCTTCTTTCGGTCTCCCCGCATACCCTTGTGTCCAGGTATGGAATCGGCCTTGTGCCCGAAGGGAGGCATATTTTCGGAAATCTCACCGTTTTCGAAAACCTGAAGCTGGCAACATTTGCAAGAAATGACCGGGAGCAGATACAAAGGGACTACGAACGCGTTTTTACGCTCTTTCCGCGTCTGGCGGACCGCAAATCTCAAAGAGGAGACCTGCTGAGCGGAGGCGAGCAGCAGATGCTTGCAATCGGGCGGGCCTTTATGTGCGGCGTGGGATTCATCCTGCTCGATGAGCCTTCGATGGGACTTTCACCGCTTCTGATGATCGAACTGTTCCGGGTGCTCAAAGAGCTCAACGAGAGCGGCACCACCTTTCTGGTCGTAGAACAGAACGCGCGAATCGCTTTAAAGTTCGCGCATCGTGCTTATGTTCTTGAAACCGGCAGAATAGTGCTGGAAGGCGAAGCGCACGCACTGTCGAAAGATCCCGAAATTCAGAAAGCATATCTGGGGTAGAGATCGGATGCTGAAAATTCTCATTTGCGACGGACTCGATGAAAGCGGGCTGAAGATTTTACGCGCGGCCCGGGGGGTTGAGGCGGATATGCCCGAGGGGCTTGGCGCGGCTGAAATCAAGGCCGTTCTGCCAGAATATGACGCCATGATCGTGCGCAGCCGCACCAAGGTTACCGCCGACCTGATCGGAAGCGCCGAGCGCCTCAAGGTGGTCGGCAGGGCGGGCACGGGTGTGGACAATATCGATGTCGAAGCGGCAAGCGCACGCGGGGTTCTGGTCATGAACACACCCGGGGCAAACGCAATGGCCGCCGCCGAGCACACGCTGGCGATGATGCTCGCCCTTGCGCGCCACATCCCGCAGGCGACGAATTCAATGCGTCATGGGCAGTGGGAAAAGAAGAAATTTGTCGGCACGGAGCTTTATCACCAGACTCTGGGCATCGCAGGTCTCGGGAATATCGGCTCGATTGTCGCCGACCGCGCCCTGGCAATGAAAATGAATGTCCTCGCCCACGATCCGCATATCGTGCCCGAGATGGCGACGGTCTTAGGGGTCGAGTACGTCTCCTTCGATGAACTTCTCGCCAGGTCGGATTTCATAACCTTACACACGCCGCTTACCGACGAGACCCATTGGATGCTCAACCGCGACACCCTGGCAAAGACCAAACCCGGCGTGCGCATCCTGAACTGCGCCCGAGGCGGGCTCATAGATGAGGAAGCCCTTTACGAGTTTCTTGTGAAGGGGCATGTAGCCGGGGCCGCGCTCGATGTTTTTGAAAAAGAGCCTCCCGCCGGGAGCCTTTTGCTCGGGCTGAGCAACGTCATTTTCACGCCTCACCTGGGGGCCTCCAGCCTGCAAGCGCAGGAAAACGTCTCCAGGGCAATCGCTTCCCAGATTCTCGACTACCTCCAGCGCGGGCTGATACGAAACGCCATCAACTTCCCGTCGATCAGCATGAAGGACTACGAAAGACTGCGGCCGTACCTGCTCCTGGCCGAAAAGCTTGGAAACCTTCAGGGCCAGGTTTGCAAGGCGGTGCTAAAGCTCGAGATCACCTATGCAGGCTCGGACCTGCAGGATATCCCGATGCAGCCCCTTACACAGACCGTAATCAAGGGGCTGCTCGACCCGATCATGGCCGAAAAGGTGAACCTGATAAACGCGCCCCTTCTTCTCAAACAGCGCCAGATCGAGCTTACAGCCTCCACGACCTCTCAGTCCAGGGGCTATACCGGGGAGATTACCGTAAAGGTAACGGGGTGCGGAAAAGAGGAGTATTCCGCCTCGGGGGCGGTTTTCCCGGGACAGGAGGTCCGGCTCGTTCGGCTGAACGACTATATGCTGGAGGCGGAACTGGAAGGAATCAACCTCATTATCCAAAACCTGGACAAGCCGGGGACTATCGGCCACATCGGGACGACGCTCGGCAATTTCGATGTGAATATCGCCAACATGCACCTTGCCCGCAGCCGTGAAGGGGAGAGGGCGGTGGCAATAGTGCGGCTCGACAACGAAGCTTCCCCCGAGGCGCTGGAAGCCCTGCGTGCGCACCCCAACATTATCCTGGTGCAGCAGGTGAAGCTGTAGGTGAACAGATCTTTCACCACGAAGAGTGCGAAGAAGACGAAGATGAAGTCTTCGTGGTGTATAAAGTTATTCTCAGAGTGCGCAGAACTGTTGCGAGTCGAGGTTTGCCGATGCAAAAATATTTCGGGCCGCAAGGAATTCTGGCCTCAAAAGTCCAAGGTTTTGAGTACCGGCAGGGCCAGCTTGAAATGGCCCAGGCCGTTTTCGAATGTTTTCGTTCCGACACCCCCCTCATGGCCGAGGCCGGGACCGGGACCGGCAAAACCTGGGCATATCTGGTTCCGGCCATACTCAGCGGCAAAAAAGTGGTTGTATCGACCGGCACAAAGACCCTCCAGGACCAGATCCTCGATCACGACATTCCCTTTCTCAAGAAAAACATCGACCCGAAACTGAAGGCCGTCTGCCTGAAAGGACGGCGAAATTACCTTTGCCGGCGCAGGTTCCTGGAATTCAGCTATCAGCCCACGCTCTGGAGCAAGGATGAGGCGAGGCTTTTTCGCCGGTTCCAGAAGTGGGCGGCAACATCGAATACGGGCGACCGCGCGGAAATCGAGTGGCTGCCCGACAACTTCCGGACCTGGAACGAGGTCTGTTCAAGTTCCGAGTATTGCCTGGGCCAGCAGTGCTCGGAATTTTCCCGATGCCATCTGACGCGGCTCAGAAACGAGGCGGCCCGCGCCAACTTAGTGGTGGTGAATCACCATCTGTTCTTCGCGGACCTCGCGCTTCGCCGCAGAGGCGGCGGTGAGGTCATTCCGGAATATGAAGCCGTTGTCTTCGACGAGGCCCACCAGTTGGAGGACGTGGTTGGCGAGTATTTTGGAATCCACTTCAGCAGTTTCGCAATAGCGCAGCTCGCCCGGGATATCTTGAAGGAATGCGGCCGCGACTCGAAGAAGCTCAATTTGAAGCCAATTCAAACGGTCGGGCAGCAGCTTGAGGTGTTGAGCCGTCTTTTCCACCATAACCTGGTCCAGGCCGGAAAAGGGGCAGGGCGTTTCCGCTTCGACCCGGCAAAAGCGGGCAGTGATTTCGCCGGCACGTGCCGGCAGATTGTTCGCGCCTTCGATGAGCTTCCCGCTATGGTTGAACCCTTTGCCGAAAAGGCCGAAAACCTCGCCTGCGCGGGCCGGCGTGCCGGCGAACTCTCGGCCGCGCTCCAGCTGCTTATCGAACAGAAAGACCAATCCCTCGTTTACTG
>JBEKXG010000419.1:0-4803 GCA_049512295.1 Syntrophobacteraceae bacterium | reverse complement strand
CTGGCCATGATGGATGATCATCTGGATTGGACAACGAAACTGGGTGAGGCTTTCCTGGCTCAGCAATCCGATGTCATGGACTCCATTCAGCAAATGCGGGCAAAAGCTTACGCCCGGGGTAATCTCAAGTCGACCGAGCAGCAGAACGTGGTCGTTTCGGGAGAGGATATTGCGATTCAGCCTGTCGATCCCGAAGTTGTCTATGTGCCATATTATGACCCAACGGTGGTTTACGGGGACTGGTGGTGGCCTGGATATCTTCCCTTCGCCTTCTTTCCTCTTGGATATCCGTACATTGGTTTTGGTTTTGGCGGGATCGGGTTTTTTGCAGGCATTGGCGTGGGACCCTTCTGGGGCGGCGGCTGGGGTTCCTGGAATTGGGGCGGTCGCGACTTCAATGCGAATATTAACCGAACTGCCAATATCAATTGAAACGATCCCGGTATCACTCGCAATATGAGGACCGCCAATTTGGGTCGGGCGACAGGCCGGCGGGGAGCAGGCGTTGGAAGGACCGCCGGATCGTTGAGCGCCGGCCGGACCGGTGCTGGTGGTCGACCATCGGCGGTTTCAGTCCAAAGGAGGCTTAGCCAGGGCCGTACCGGGTTATCGCGTGGAACCGGCAACATGGCGCGCGGCGGCTTTGCCCGTGGCGGCGGTTCATCGCGTGGAACCAGAAGCGCGGCGCGCGGCAGCTTTGCCCGCGGCGGTAGCTTTTCCCATAGCGGCGGCTTTGGTGGCGGCTTTGCTCGTGGCGGCGGCGGCTTTGCCCATGGCGGGAGCTTTTCTCATAGCGGTGGCTTTGGCGGCGGCTTTCACGGTGGTGGTGGCGGCTTCGGTGGCGGCTTTCACGGCGGCGGCGGCGGGTGCAGGTAAGCACCATCTCGCGGAGCGTGGAATGTGAACAAGGGCACTACCCGGCGAGGGTAGAATACCCCTTTCCCGGGTGAATTGCCGGTAAACGTACACCCGGGGCCGGAGGGTGCGTGGAATTTCCGGATAAGGCCGAAAATGAGGTGACCAGAATCGCCCGGTGATGAGTGGCCATGAAAGGAGGAGACCGCGACAATGGATATCGACCTGCCGAAGCTGCGAGGACTTGTCATTGATGTACAAACCGGCATTCTCGACGATCCGGAAAAAATAGGGATCGATATACAAATTTGGGAGGCTGTACGAAGTTGGGCTATTCAATATCGCAAATTTATGGATCTGGTTCAGGAACTCGGCGATAGAATCGACCGCAATTCATATTTTGCCACTGACATCATTGGAACCGAAACCTTGGACAAGTGGCGAGCCGATCCTGCCGGATTTCAAGCTGAGAAAAATAAACTTATCACCGACCTGGCCGAAATGGACAAGTTGATAAAGAAGGTGCGAAAAGGATAGCGCTGAACCATCCGCCCAGGCCGGCCCGATCAACGCAAACCGTGGACCCCCTGCCCTGCTCCTCAGAACACCCCATTTAAAGCCAAGATCACGGCTTTTAAGACATTACTTATTTACAAATCCGGGCTTCTCAGGGCTGGTCCGCAAATAAGCCTCTCAGGGATCGCGCCGGATTTTGAGACGGGTTTGAAGCAGGCCAAAAGCGGGATGCGAGCGCAAAGGTTTTATTTACGGACAAGCCCTTAATTATCGCTTTGTTGCTCGACTGCGATTTTGCGGATTTCTTCGCGGGCTTTTTCGTAAAAGTCGGCTTCTTCAATCTCGCCGTGCACGAACTGCTGCCACGTAGCGAAGTTCTTGAAGAAGCACGGGCTCATGCCCGAATCCACACACGCCTTTCTGTAAATTTTATTTGCGATCTTGACCTTTTCCCCTAAGGGGTCGTCTTTAGCCGGCTCCGTGAGATCTTTGTCCTTGTCGGTCCGCAGGTATTTGCCGAACGACTGGTCCAGCTCGGCCAGTTCCTGTTGGGCTTCGGCGGAGAGCTGAGTCTCTGTTATTTCGCCCTTGAGGAATTTCTGCCAGCCGGGCATGTTTTCCCAGGAACAAACCTTTATACCCTCCTGATCGTGCCCGTCACAGTATGTTTTGTTCGCCTTCTTTATGCGCTCCTGCATGCTTTTCATCTCCCTCGCCTCTTTTCAGGAAAGTACGGCATAACTGAATTGTTCGAGTTCCTATTATCAACGAAATAATTTCTTTTCTCAATCATTCAATGCCATATTAGGGGTCATTAATGTGCTCCGCTTTGCATCGGGGGCATTTTCCCGGTGAAGTAAACCGGTTCCTGCTCTCGATCACTGCTAAATGCACAAATTATGAATAACGGTTGCCACTCCAAAAGTTCCGCAGGTATCAAGGGCAAACGGCATTTTCCGCGCCCTTTGATTTCACGCATCTTGAGACTTGCCTTGCGCCAGTAGCAGACGTAGTAGCGAGAATGTGTCCCATCAACGCGGCGCGCTCCATATCGAGCCAACATCACGGCCCCGCAAATGCCACAACGACATAACCCGTGAAGCAAGAACTCCTGCGCAATTCTTGATGGTCTACCGCTACGGGAACTGGCTGTGTCGAGACGTTTCCGCAATTGTTTCCATCTACACGCTGTGATGAGTGGTGGAGCTTCGAAAATGATGTGTTCGTTTTCCGGACCATGGCCGATAACCCTGCCTTTCTCATCACAGACAAGCGTCCAAAATGATCGGAATTACCGATGTCATGTATCGTAATTTCCGATTATTTTTCTGGATATTATCAGTATTTCCTATTTGACCATACCCCGCTTTTGTCCTAGAGGAAACACGCCGAGTCTTGCCAGGATATTAGACATCGCATTAAGAAATTATCCCTTTCCTGAAGCAATGACCAGCTCGGGAGGAGTGTAATGTTTGCCGGAGTTGACATCGGATCTGTGAGCACAAAGGCATGCCTATTGAGCCAAGAGGGAGCCGTTCTTTCGTACTCGATCATCGACACCGGCTCAAGACCTGCCGGCGCGGGCAGCAGAGCTCTTGAGCAGGCGCTGGAGATTGCGGGACGGAGGCGGGAGGAGATTCGGTGCACCGTTGGCACCGGATACGGTCGTATCTCGCTGGCGGACACGGACAAGACCGTGACTGAGATTAGCTGCCACGCAAAGGGAGCGTATTTCCTGGACCCCGGCATAGACATGGTCATCGATATCGGCGGGCAGGACAGCAAGGTCATCCGTCTCGATCGCGAAGGGTCTTTGAGTGAATTCGCGATGAACGACAGGTGCGCCGCAGGGACAGGGCGGTTCCTCGAAGTCATGGCAAGGGCTCTCGAGGTTGGGCTGGACGAGATGGGAGATCTCTCTCTCAAGGGTGTCGCAGTGCCCATAAGCAACATGTGCACTGTGTTCGCCGAATCCGAGGTGGTGAGTCTTATCGCCAGAGAGGTACAAAAAGAGTGGATTATCGCCGGAATTCACAAGTCCGTGGCAGAAAGGACAGCCGCGCTGGTCAATCGCGTGGGTCCGGGCAAAAGAGTCATGCTGGTCGGGGGAGTCGCAAAAAACAAGGGGGTGAAAGCCGCGATCGAAAAGGCCCTGAATGTTGCGCTCTCCGTTCCGGAGGAACCGCAGATAGTCGGCGCGCTCGGGGCGGCGATTATCGCAAGAGAGCTATTTCAAAGCACCCCATTGCATTGGCCGTGATGCGCCCCACGGTCGAGGATGCATCACATAAACCCATGGAAGGAGACAGTGACATGAAAAACAACAGGAAGGAAATCGGAATCAAAGAAGTACAGAATTTTTACGAAGGCGTAGCAGGGGAGTTTTTCGATTTTCTTATGTTTACGGAGTCCGAGTTCGGAGATTGTCTCCATTACGGCGGAATGGCGAACACCGATCTCCTCGCGAATGGGACGGGGCTGAAGAGCGGAATGCACATCCTTGAGACCTGCCCTTACGTGGGAAACAGCTCAAGGTATTTCGCCAAGAAGTACGGCTGCAAGGTTACGGGGGTAGATATAACCGAGAAGAACGTGGCAAGGGCAAGAGAGAACGTGAAGCGCGCCAACCTGGAGGACCAGATCAATATAGTACTGGGCGATGTCCAGGATCTGAAATTCGAAGACGAGAGTTTCGATTCCGTTATCGCCGAGGACAGCTGGTGTCATTTGCAGGACAAAGCGGCGGGGGTGCGGGAGGCGGCTCGTGTACTGCGCAAGGGCGGCAGATTCGGGATAACGGACTTCTGTTACATGGGAAGCGGCGCGCCGGACGAAGAGATGATGGCAATCGAGGAAGGGTGGAGTTCGCCCTACTTCGAGACTGTGGACAACTACATTTCCCACATGAAGACCAATGGTGTCCGCATTCTCGAGGTGAAAGACCTGAGCCCGATTCTGCTCGATGAGTACAGGAGATATCTCGGGGATGTTCGGGAGAAAAAGGATGAGATAGTGAAAAGATGGGGAGAGGAGATGCAAACGAGGACCGAGAGTGTGATTCAGACAATCATCCGCAAACTGGAGTCCGGCGAGTTCACCAAATACTTTATGTTAGGAATGAAGCAGTAAGAGCGCGGGAAAGGAACGCTCAAATGGATAAAACACTGTCCAGGCTCAGGGATGCCGTAGTGCTCATGAACGCCGAGGGTGCGAGAGAATCTGCCGAGGAGGCTCTTGAGTTCGGCATCCCGCCGGTGACGGCGATCAACGACGGACTTGTGGCGGGCATGGTGATCGCCGGAGAAAAGTTCAAAAACCATGAATACTTTGTCCCTGAGATACTCGCCTGCTCCAAGGCCCTTTACGCGGGACTCGACATCCTGAAACCTCTCCTTACGCCCGGGCAAATACGGGAAAAGGGTGACATCGTCA
>JBEKXG010000418.1:0-4817 GCA_049512295.1 Syntrophobacteraceae bacterium | reverse complement strand
CACAACGGGGTCCTCTTCCTGGATGAATTCCCGGAGTTCCGGCGAAACGTGCTCGATCTTCTGCGCCAGCCGCTCGAAGACGGGCAGGTCACAATCGCCAGGGCCGCAATCGCCCTGACCTATACAACTATTTTAGGCTACAATTGCAACTAAGTTGTTTAGTCGAGACTTGCCAACAATATTAAGTAAAGTCAATAGCTTAGCTATGCGATATTCTAGCTGTGGGGAAATATAGAGACGTTTTATTATGCTTCCCGGTTCCGAACACAAACACAAAAATAACCCGGCTCTGCCGGGAGACGCCCAGAGTTTGAGCCAGAGGCGACAAAGGAGGCGCTCGTTCGGGCAGTGCGTTTGCTGGGCTCGGATGCCGCCGCGATAATCTCCAAATCCACGGAGATTGATTGGATCAGGATGCGAATCCTTTTGCAACTTAAGATCTTATCAAGTCTCCAAGCACCAGAGGAAAAGAGGTAAGAGGGTTCATTGACCAACTGTGGAGAAAGCTACCACCCGAAACCCATAGTTAAAATCTGCACGGTGGGGGACGAACCTGCCGCGAGTCCCACAACCTACAAGGTGCGAAGGGCTTTGGAATGAGCCGCCCCGTAACACACGCCAGACCTTGCCTGAGGCTTCTAGCTCCTCCCGACCATCTCCCGGATTATAGGGATATTTGAATTGAGGCTCTTCAAACTCTTCGCCCCACAGGCTGCGGGTCCATTCCCACACATTCCCTACCATATCCAAGCAGCCATAAGGACTCGCTCCCGCGAGAAAAATGCCGACTGGAGTCGTTTCCTCGAATTGAGACTCCTTGCAGTTGCACCGTACAGGATCAAACACATCTCCCCATGGGTAGATGTGCGGCTTACCGTCTCCTCGTGCTGCCTTCTCCCACTCTGCCTCACTCGGCAATGTAACAAGCTGTTTCGTCATTTCGCTAAGCCATCGGCAGTATACCATAGCATCATGCCAATTTACGGAGGAAACCGGATGGTTACCCCGTCCCCTGAGTGGAGTTGCTCCCTCCCAGTTGGCTGATGATTTGTGGCCAGATGAGTGAACGAACAGCTGGTACTGAGCGTTGGTGATGGGTGCACGTGAAATCCGAAATGACTCCAAATGGAGCCGGTGTTTGGGCATCTCCTGTCTATGTTCCGTACCCATCCAGAATTGCCCAGCCGGGATAGTCACCCATTCAGGCTCGCCGTGAGGAAGTGACCAGAAGCGGTCCGAACCAACTCGCCCCAAAGCTCTCGCTGCAGCCTTCCTTTGCTGTGCCAGTTTTTCAGGGTCAATCCCACGAGACAGAAAGGAAAACAATGATTTGGATGGTTTTTGGGATTGTCTAGGCTCAAGTTCTTTTCTCAATCGAGTCCTGATGTCTAGTTCCACATTGCCAAGCACCCTATTGCTGCCAGCATCTCGGAGACATTCGGCAGCCAACACCATGTTATGATAGAGTTCCTCCTCTTGCGGTAGATTGGCTATGGCTTGTATTAATCGGGTAGTCCGTTCTTTCCCCTGTGTGCTGAGATATCCGGCTTCGAGCAAAATGACCTCTCGCCACCAAGGATCAGCAACGCGACTAAGCGTGTAGGGGACGTAATCGTCACGGCTTGCAACTGCTAGCGCAGCCAAGTATTCTTGAAAAGTCAGATGAGAGAAGCCGTATACTCCTTCCCCTCGAGCTAGCAGCAGGCCCGTACGTTCTTCAATCGTCTTTAAAAATCGATCGGTGGCTCTTTCCGTCTCTTTTCGGTCACAAGCATCTTGTCCGAAATGTTCATTAAAAACTGCTCTGAGATCCACCAGTTCGATCTCTCTCAATTGTCTCTCATGCATGTGCAGCGCTAGAGTTTGCAGTATCACCCTTTTATCGCCCACATCAAAGCTCTTGCCCTGGTAAATTGGGATCTCCAGCACCCCCCCTTTGCCGTCATCCCATTTTCCCAGTAGTACATCTATAGCCTCTGCATAGAGCTCTGCCCGGCGGTCAGGTAGTTTCACGCGGTCCCGGTGAACCAGGGCAATCACTGTCAACATGAGTGGATTAATAGCTAATTCGCGAATCCGTTCGTTTTTCAAGATTGCATGCATCAAATGCCGGGTCTGTTCAACGGCAAAGGACTCCACTGTCATCAAAGTCCCCATCTGACCAACGGCCACCATGCGATGCCAGTTAGTCAGGAACTCCTCGATATCAGTAAGGCTGAAGTCGCGGACAGTCATAATTGTGAAAGCCTCGCCAAGTCGAGCCGCTCCAGTGTAGCCAACGATGCGGCACGTCACCACGTATCGGCACTTGTGGTATGCTCTTACAAAACCATCCACGAGGCGACTCACACGCCGGCGCAAATCCTGATCGGCCACCTCGTCTAGGCCATCCAAAAGCACGACTGCCTTTCCATTAGTCAGCCATTTATCAAAGAAATCCGATGGCAAGTGGATGCGTTCCTGCTCAAATGAGTCAACCAGATACTTGAGGAGTCGGGCGTGGCCTTCGGTCCCATCATCAATTGGATGATGGGACCGCAAATAGGCACCAAGTTTTCTGAGTGGAAGCAAAATAGGTAGCCAACCACTTTCATCCAGGCCCAACCCTTCGTGCACCAACAAGGTGTTCTCAGCTAAATCTCTCGCATAGATCAATGTTAGATAGCGCAAGAGGGTTGTTTTGCCGCTCCCGGGATCGCCCAGGATAACCATACGTCGGTTCGCAGCCAAAGCTTTTTCAACACTTACAGTCACCGTTTCAGTCAACGGTTCTTCCTGCTGGTCTAGCCGAAGTCTTTCACCGGGAGCTAGCATCCACTCCTCCCTCAGCCATTTCTCCATTGTTTCGATGTGCCGGCCACTAAGGCGTTCACCAACATTAGTTCTGACAGTCCAAATCTTCTCTCCCTGTTGATATCTTTCGCTGAAAGCAAAGCGTTCGCGCGCCTGCGGTTCCTCCATAAACCACTTATCCAATTCCTCGATATTCTTTATTTTAGATGGTTGAACACTTTCTGTTTGGCTTGCCCTCAGCCTGATGTAAATGCGGTCCAGCTCTATATTTATTAATCTTCCCCCGGAGCGTATTCCTTGTAATTGAAGATAACGATTCAGAGAGATTAAATGAGTCAGATAACCACCCAGCGTCGAAGATTGTTCCATAGCCGGCATAGTGATAGGCTTTTCTCCAGCATAGAAAGTGAGGCTTGCTCCGCCTTTGGCAATGATCACCGAACCGTGCACATCACCTCCAACACCTGCCCCTCCAGTGACTGCTACACCACCATCTGCGGCAATAGCGCCGGCGTTTGTGCTAATGGTTGTCTTAGGCTGCGCTTGAGATGCAAAACGTTCCCCACACTGTTCGCAGAATTTTGCCGAATCGCGATTGTCGTGCATGCATTGAGGACATTTCATAATCTTTTTTTACTCTGACCAGAAACGGCGGATTTTCAATCGTCGTTGGGAACGTTTATTATCTGGATGTCACCGTATATATCGCCCCTAACGGCAATACCACCCTTGCCTGATGCAAGGCCTCCTTTGGTAGCCACGGAACCCGAACCCGTTATGACGATCGTTTCGCCGCCTCCACCGGCGACACTCTCAATGAGACCAGTCAAATCGGCTGCGAAAGTCGGGTCAGATATGAGCAGCTTCTTTAGTTCCTTGCGAAACGAAGCCAAATTATCGGCATCCTCAGGATTGGCCACCAGATCTTTAATCGATTCTTTTGCTGCCGCCTCGCCCCTGAATTTTAACATGATGGTATCCCAAACCTTACACACGGCCTGAGGTAGTTTCTTTCCGACCTCCTCAGCCGCTTTCTCGCCTGCTTTCACTAGGTAGGATGACAAGAGAGCGGCAGTCGTAGATGCAATGATGGCAGGATCCATATCGATTTGCTCCTTAGCTGGTGTGATGGCAGTATATTCAAATAAGATCAGCGGGGCTAGTCCGCTGACCAAAACACCTAAAGAAAAACTATTCCATCAGTTTGGCTTGGTCGTTACTCTTCTCTAAAGGCGAACAATCATAGAATACACTATGCTGGAATCTAATCAGGAATTCAAGAGGCCAAATTTTTGACTGGGACGGCCAGCACGAACAAGAATTGGAGTTTCAAGTCCGAAGTGGCCTACTTCTTCTACCGAATCGCAGGTGATACCCTCATGACTGGCCCGCCCAATTGTTTCAGACCCCTGTTTACCCCCCTGCCCCCCACTCTCTCTCAGGCTTTCGCTGGCTTGCCGTGGTTTCTGTTGGGGGTCAAGGAGGTAATGGGGGGATGCAAGGGGTATTCAGGATAAATTAGTTATCCGGGCTACCATTCCGTGAAGCTATGCTCATCCACACGGCTGCCGCACTACTCCTTGCTGTATATGATCATCACACGTTGCAGTTTTCGGGTGAGTAGTTATTTGATGAAATGGAGTTAGATACTTGGTTGTAAATGGGATCACCGCTTTATGTTGGCACCCAATCTGCGCTTCACCCGCTCGACAATGTCGTCATATGTTATGACATCCAGTTGTGGCAGGTCACTTTCTATGGCACGACGTTGTAGTGGGTCCACATCGCCTCGCCTTCCAAGAACAATCGGGAAATGCGGTCGGACCAAGTCAACTGCCTAAATGTACATGATATTAGCGAAATACCAGGCCTATTATTAGCCTTAAAAGCCCATTTTTGATCTCAAAAATAGCCCTCTAAGCACGGGCGAGGCGCATTAGCCATGCCCAGAGCCAAACGGCACTTCCTGCCCGGATATGCCTGGCACATTACCCACCGGTGCCACAAGAAAGAATTTCTTCTCA
>JBEKXG010000417.1:0-6656 GCA_049512295.1 Syntrophobacteraceae bacterium | reverse complement strand
TGCTCGCTGCTTTGAAAATGAACCATAAAAAAATTTCAGTCGCATGCGTAAATCCCCATTCCCAAATCATGGCTGAAAGTGATCCGTTCTTTAAGTCTTCTTTGGAACGTTTCGACTTTCTATTACCGGACGGCATCGGGACCGTATTGGCCTCACGACTTTTGGGGGGACACGTCAGAACACGTATCACCGGACCGGACTTCTTCAACCTGCTGAGCACCGCTTTGAATACCACGGACAATACCTATAGTTACTATTTCATGGGTTCGACGCCTGAAGTTCTCAACAGTATTCGAGATAACATGGCGTCTCGATATCCGAACATCCCCGTAGCGGGGACGTTTTCACCTCCCCTCGGCGAGTTTTCCGATTTTGACAACGACTGTCTTATTACGCAAATAAACAAAGCGCAACCCAGCATACTTTGGGTCGGACTCACCGCTCCGAAGCAGGAAAAATGGATTATATCCCACCTGCCCAGGCTGGATGTCCAATTGGCTGCTGCCATAGGCGCTGAATTCGACTACTTCGCAGGGACCAAGCAAAGGCCTCCATCGTGGATGAGAAAAGCGGGACTCCAGTGGTTGCACCGGTTTGCAATTGAACCGAGGCGCACATGGCGGCGACATTTGATTTCGATGCCCCTCTTTCTGATTCATGTTCTGCGCTGCCGGGCGAGAAAAGAGCAGTGAAAATCCATTGGCCTTTAAATCCATCGAAGAAACTTTTAGTTTTCAAACAGCGTTTGGTTTTGAGGGTTCGATCCGGCGGCCCACCACGCTCGCTCAGTTCATCCCGCTCTCAGACTCATTGAATGAATGACAGACCTGTTTTGATCACCGGCAGCACCGGGTTTGTGAGGATTAATGTGCGCCGTGAGTTGGCACGACGGGGGAATTACGTGCGGCAGGCCCGGAGGGCAGGTAGTTGCGTTCTGTGCAAGTGTGAGATGGGAGAGGCCGGGCGGGCGCACGTTGTGGACAAGTATTCCTCTCAAGCGGTAGCGAGGCAGTACCACGATCTTATTGCTTCAATCACAAAGAACCTGCATGGGTGAGATGACCGAGGAAAGTGGGCAAACGAGAGTCCTTGTGA
Organism: Syntrophobacteraceae bacterium; assembly: GCA_049512295.1. GTDB lineage: Bacteria > Desulfobacterota > Syntrophobacteria > Syntrophobacterales > Syntrophobacteraceae > SbD1. The sequence goes on along the minus strand of JBEKXG010000417.1, from coordinate 5,561 downwards.
CCGGCGCCACGGGAGCCATCGGGCCGCGAATTGTTCATGCCCTGCACCAGGCGGGTTGCCTTGTTGGCACCTTTTCGCTGGATGCCCCCGCGCCGGGCGTCTTCCCCGACGACGTTGAAGTATTGAGGGGAGATATTGCAGATCTGCCTGCTGTTCAAGCTGCGGTGCAGGGTGTGGAGATTATTATCCATCTGGCGGGCCTCCTGCACATTTTGAATCCCACAGCCGGGATGCGCAAGAAGTATGAGTCCATAAACGTCGGCGGTACGGCTGCGGTCATCGAGGCATCATTGAAGGCTGGAGTCAGACGAGTCGTGCTGTTCAGCACGATAGCCGTGTACGGATACGCCCACCTGGATGGCGGAATCCTGAATGAGGATTCTTCTCCGCGTCCGGATACAGTCTACGGCGAAACAAAACTCGCTGCCGAGCGGCTCCTCCTTAACGTCAGACGCCATGACGGCCGGCCGCTTGGCGTTGTGCTGCGTTTGGGCGCTGTTTACGGATCGCGCATCAAGGGCAATTATCAGCGGCTGGTCCATGCTCTGGCAAAAAGACGATTTATACCCATCGGCAGCGGCAACAATCGGCGCACCCTCGTCTACGACAAGGATGTTGCCCGTGCTGTGGTATTGGCCATGCGGCACCCCGCGGCGGGAGGAAGAATATATAACGTCACTGACGGCCGGTTCCACACCGTTGCCGAAATCATCACTGCCATCTGTACAGCTCTTGGAAGAAATATATTGAGGACGTGGCTGTGGACGGACGCCGTATTCAGGCCGAACTGGGCTTTCGTCCTGAATATGACCTCCAGAGCGCCTGGCGGGAAACCGTTGGCGAAATGCGCGACTCAGGAGAATTGTGGAGTCGGTAACTCTCTACATTGTATTGACCATAGGGACGCTGTTTCTTTCATACTTGGGCGTCGTTGGCCTTCGTGGTTGGGCCGCGCAGCGGATGCCGGATATGCCCAATGAACGGAGTTCTCATTCACAGCCGATCCCACGCGGTGGAGGGTTGCCCATTGTGGTATGTACTTTGGTGGGGATCTGGGCAACCGTTATCCCTTCCGGATCTTCATTGCCCCGTTTCACAATTCTTCTGTACAGCCTGGGCGCAACACTTATCGCGATCGTAAGCTGGTTTGACGATCTGCACTCTGTGCCCAATCGTGTTCGGTTTGGTGTCCAGGCGTTTGGCGCCCTATTGGTTTTGCTGTTAGACGGATTCTGGCGGCGGCCTGATATACCTTTTCTGGCCTCCATTTCCCTTGGATGGCTGGCCGTTCCCATCGGTTTCCTGTGGATAGTCGGCTTCACGAATGCCTACAATTTCATGGACGGCATTGACGGCATCGCCGGGGGACAGGCCGTGATTGCCGGTTCAGCCTGGGCGGGGCTTGGTATCCTGGCCGGTTATCCTCCGGCTGGTGTGATTGGTGCGTTGGTGGCAGCCGCCAGCCTCGGCTTTCTTGCTTGCAATTGGCCACCCGCCCGAATTTTCATGGGTGACGTGGGCAGCGCATTCATCGGCTATACCTTCGCCTGTCTGCCGGTGATAGCAGGAAACGCCGACCCTCGCTTGCCGTTTGCCGGAATCCTCGTGGTTTGGCCTTTTGTGCTGGATTCCACTTTCACCTTGTTGCGCCGCCTGAGTCGAGGGGAAAATATCTTTGCCGCCCACAGATCGCATCTTTACCAGAGACTTGTGATCTCAGGATACAGTCATCGTTTTGTGACCTTGCTTTACATGGGGCTGGCCCTGGTTGGGGCTATCCTGGCCTTTGTGTGGGTGCTGCGCATAAAGGGCAGCGACTGCCTCGCGTTGTTTGTTCCTATTTTGCTTTTTGGTGGGCTATTTTCATTTGTGGGCCGGTCCGAGCGCAGGCATTATTTCTCTCAGTAGTATGTTTCCATTAGGGCCTGCTTGCAATAAGCGCTTCTCTCCGCTATGTTGCAACTTTATGAATCAGCGTAATGCCCCGTGCGCCGTCGGCGATTTGCTCAAAGGTTTGGGATTGATCGATCTTCACTGTCACATACTGCCCGGTTTGGACGACGGCGCAGGCGATTTGGAAAATAGTGTGCAAATGGCGCGCACAGCGGTCCTGGATGGAATTTCGGGTATCGTGTGCACGCCGCATATGTCACCGTGTTTTCCGGGAAACAACCGCGATGTCATCTTCGCTGCGGTTGAATCTCTCAGGTCCCGGCTCATTGAAGAGGGAATAGAGCTTGAACTCTATCCCGGCTGCGAACTGGCTATCGATTTTCATCTTCCCGAACAAATCGAAGCGAAGAAGCTGCTTACCGTAAATGACAATGGCAACTTCGCTCTCCTCGAAATGCCGGTCGAAATGATCCCGCCTCATATGAGCAAGTTCTTCTGGATGTTGCAGGTTAAAGGCATCACACCCATCCTGGCTCATCCCGAAAGAAACTTCCAACTCATAAAGCACCCGTCGATCCTGTTCAGGTGGATCGAAGCAGGGGTGCTTGTTCAGATCACGGGGGACAGTCTGACAGGACGTTTCGGGCGCACAATTGCAGACTTCTCCCTGAAGCTTCTAAAACACCGGATGGCCCATTTGGTGGCCACCGACTCGCACAACGCAACCAGGCGCAAACCGGTGCTTTCGGGCGCGCGCAGGATAGTCGAATCGGCTGTCGGCGCCGAAGAGGCGCGGAAGATTTTTGATGAATACCCGGTCGAGATCCTCGATGGAAAAATTCCAAATGTGATGCCTGCCATTCCTCTTGAGAAAAAGGCCAGCTCTTTTATCCAGCGCATCTTTCCATCATGCCGATGGTTCGAAAGTGCACCGTTCCTGGCGAAGAAATGAATAGCTGACAAAGGTTTCCTTAATCCAGTGGAGTTTATAACATGTCAATTGTCGTCCTGAACGAATCGGATGGTTTGAAATGGACGCGTTTGCGGAGTTGGGGGGTTGCTGTAATTGCTCTACTCCTGTGTCTAACGGCTGGAACCCGGGACGCCTTTGCTTTGCCATCGAACAACGTGCCGCTGGACAACTGGTCCTATGCGGCCCTGGACAAATTGGCCGGCTTCGGCCTGATCCATTCGGATGTGCACGGAATGCGGCCCTATACGCGCCTGGAGGTCGCGAGGCTGGTCAACGAGGCCCTGAACTCCAAGGAGGAAAAAAAACTCGAGCTTCCTCCTCTTATCGAACATTTCCTGGTAAGGTTTCAGCGGGAATTCAAGCAGGAGCTTACAGTGTACGGGCGCGGCAGGGAGGAGGACCCGGCCGCGCTTGTGGTGAAACCGATCGAGGAAGTCAAGGCCGACTACGTCCACTCGGACGGCCAGCCCAGGGATTTTATCCAAGTAAACCAAAAGGGGGGAGTAAGGCAATTCAAGGATTCTAATCCCATCGGCACCGGAATAATCGGTACTGAAGGCACGCCTTTATTATATAACAACGATGGGATCGTCTACGGGAAGGGAAATAACTTTTCACTGCAATTTTCTTCGAGCTTTCAACTGTGGGATACGTTTTCCGGTTATGTGGAGCCCATTGTGATCGAGCGCGAAAACGCGACCCCGGGCAGATTCACCGGCCCGGGTCTGTCCCCCGTCGGCGGTCTCGATGACTCTGATTTCCACCTGCTCAAGGGGTATGCAAAGATATCCCCATTGGATTCCGAAATCGAAGTCGGCCGGGACGAAATGTGGTGGGGCCAGGGTGCCCGGGGGAGCCTGATCCTTACCAACAATGCGCCGCCTATGGACATGCTCAAAATCTCGAATCCGAGTCCCTATCTGTTACCCTGGTTTTTGGAATACCTTGGGCCTTTCAAATACAGCGTCTTCATTAGCCAGATGAATGGAAACCTTTTTGCAACTTCGGGGGCGGCGGCTACCGTAGCAAATCCCCTTTTCGGCGGAGAACGCATCAATTTCAAACCCACGCCAAATTTCGAGATCGGCATGTCGCGCACCTTTGAGTTTGGCGGGCGAGGCGTTCCCGGCGGCAGCGCTCTTGATTGGCTCAAGATTATGACCTTTCAGAATGTTGGAGGGAGAAATACCGACTTTTCGGACCAGCGGGCTGCCCTTGATTTCCGGCTGCGGATGCCTTGGTTGTATAATATCGAGACGTACCTGGAATGGGGGGGCGAGGATTTCGGACGCTTTAATTTCGGTCGCGGGCCGAATAATTTCTTATTTCGAGATGACGCCTTCATTGCCGGTATATATGTACCCAGGCTTACACAAGACGGCCGGACGGACCTGAGGATAGAATATGCCGACAATGTATCGGACCAGGATAAAAGCTTCTGGTATGGCCATGGGCAATACATATCGGGCTATGTATACAACGGCATGATATTGGGGAACTCCATGGGTCCTGACGCCAGAGACGTGTTCGCCCGCACGACTCATTACGTGAGAGAAGATATCCGGCTCGGCCTGGACTTCGACTTCAATTATCGCGGCAGAAATCTGGGGCCTGTTGTCGAATACAACTATCAAGGGGGAGCTGATGTTACTTGGGAGTATAGTCATAGTTTGACTTTCAAAGTGAGATATGCATTTGGGGAAATACAGAACTTCGATCTGGTTAGTGGGGACAATAGAACTGCGGATCTCTTCTTACTCGAAGTGGCACGGCGATTTTAGCCAACCAGACTGACCGGCATACTCCGCACCGGTATTTTTCCGGCCCTTGTACTCCCGACAGATGTTAAGGAGGCAGGGGCCGGATTTTTTTATGACTCGGCAAAGGTTTTATTGTACTTATTCCCACTGAAGGCAAATCCTGTTAAAGAGCATCTCGAAGGCGACAAGCGTCTGAAGCGATAAATTTCGGCCATGCATTATTTAAGGCTCGTGAGAGAAAATGATCCGGCTCGAAGACCTCCGCAAGAAATACAAACAGGTGGAAGCCCTCAAAGGCGTCAGCCTCAGGGTTGGTGAGGGTGTGATGTTTGCGTACCTGGGGCCGAACGGTTCGGGCAAGACGACGACCATCAAGATACTTACGGGCCTTGCGGTCCCTTCTGCGGGGCACGCATGGCTGCACGGGTTTCACACGGAGAAGGAAAGCCTGCAGGCCAAACGTCAATGCGGGCTTGTTCCCCAGAACATCAATCTCGACAACGAACTGACCGTAGGCGAGAATTTACACCTGCACGGAAAGCTCTTCCGGATGCCGCGAAAAGAGCGAACGCAGCGCATCTGCGAACTCTTGGAGTACGTGGAGCTCGCAGACAGAATGCACAGCCCGGTAAAGTCCCTCTCCGGGGGAATGAAAAGAAGGGTGATGATCGCCAGGGCGCTCATGCACTCCCCAAGGATACTCTTTCTCGATGAACCTACAGCGGGTCTCGATCCCGCGATCAGACGCCGCATATGGTCGCTGATTAAGAAAATCCAGCAGAGCGGGGCGACCATCTTTCTCACCACCCACTACATAGAAGAGGCGGAGTTCCTGGCCGACCGGGTCGCTTTCCTGGACGAAGGCAGGATAGTAGCCCTGGACACCCCGCAAAATCTAATGGAGGGCTTGGGGGCATGGGCTTTGGACCGGGTCG
>JBEKXG010000416.1:0-4840 GCA_049512295.1 Syntrophobacteraceae bacterium | reverse complement strand
CTCTTTATGCAGGTTTCCCCGCAAAACCTGTCCCCAATCAGATCGAAAAGCCCGTCGGCCTCCCTGCCGTAGATAATCATCCGATGGTCGAGGGCGTCGTGAAGGAAGTCGTGCGCATTTACGAACTCCTTAACATCGCGGCCCGGGTTCACGACTTCAACCACGTGATCGCCGGCATAGGAACGAATCAGATCGGCAGGTTTCCCTTCAACGAGAATCTTGCCGTGATCCATGATGATGAGCCTCTCGCATAGCCGCGACGCCTCGTCCATGTAGTGGGTGGTAAGAAGAATGGAAAGCCCGTTTGCACGCAGCAGTTCCAGCCGCTCCCAGACCTGATGTCTTGCCTGTGGATCAAGCCCGGTCGTGGGTTCATCCAGGATAAGCAGTTCAGGATTATTGATGAGAGCGCGCGCGAGCACCAACCTGCGCATCATTCCCCCTGAAAGGCTGGTCACCTTGTCATTTTTTCGGTTCTCAAGGGCGATAAACTTCAGAAGCTGAAGCGCCCGATCTCGAGTCTCCTTTCGCGGAATATTAAAATAGCGTGCAAATACCTCCAGGTTCTGGAGCACGGAAAGGTCGGGGTCGAGGTTGTTCTCCTGCTGACATACGCCGATCCTCGCCTTTACGCGGCGCCACTTCGTGTTTATGTCCAGACCGAAGACCTCCATGCTGCCGGAGGTAATTGGAGAAAATCCGTATATCATGCGTATAGTTGACGTCTTGCCTGCGCCATTGGGGCCCAGCAAACCGAGGCACTCACCGGGAACCAGATGAAACGATACACCGTCAACCGCCAGGAAGCCGCCGAATTTTTTTCGCAAGTCCGCAGCCCGGATTATGTAGCGCTCGTTTTCAGCCATTTCTCAAAATCTGCTTCCGGATTTTTATTCTTTGATGGATTTAGTCCATTCCCTTCACTCGATGGCCGATTCTCTCCTCGATGGTCCAGTCATCCACGTCAATATACTTGAAGCCCCCGGGCTTGTCCGGAAGAACGACCCGGCTGATGCCGGCGTTTATGATTACCCGTTTGCAGAGCAGGCAGGGAACGACTTGTGAGACCGGTTCTCCCGATTCCACTTCGATGCCCACCAGATACAGGTCGGCCCCGACCATGTCGAGCCGGGAGGCATGGATTACAGCGTTCATCTCGGCGTGCACCGCCCGGCAAAGCTCGTAGTTCTGGCCGGGAGGGATATTTTTTTCCTGGCGAAAGCAATACCCCAGGTCGATGCAGTTGGTCGTTTGGCGTGGCGCGCCGTTATAGCCTGTGCTTATTATCTGATCGTTTTTCACGATTACGGCGCCGAATCTGCGCCTCAGACAGGTGCTCCGCATTGCCACAGCACTTGCGATGTCGACGTAATACTGGCTCTTTGTCGGTCTTTTCACTTTTCCCTCATGAGTTATCGGGCGATCACAGTGTAACGCTATTTAAGTCATCATCGGCTGAAAATTCAATGCGAAAATGATGAAGCGTTGAATTGAGCTTCCCATCCGCCGACAACATGGATCGAAACTTTTTCGGCTTGACCCGGTTCTTTGAACATCATATAAATATATGCTTATGTGTTGAGTTATATTGTTCGCGGAAATCGTGTGCTCCTGCGATGTGCACTTTCATCAAAGCAAAGGGAATCTGAAATGCCCGAAAACGAAACGTACGACGTTATCATCATCGGTGGGGGACCCGCCGGTCTTACAGCCGGAATTTACGCCAGGCGGGCGGCTCTAAGGGCTGTGCTTATCGAAAACGGCGTTCCGGGCGGTCAGGTAGCTCTCACAAAAGGAGTTGAAAACTACCCTGGATTTATCGACATAAGCGGATTCGATCTTTCAGACAAGTTCCTGCAGCACGCGAAGTGGTATGGCATTGAGATAATTCAGCAGGAGGTCCTGGCGTTAGAGCCGGGGATCGATTTCCACTCGGTCCGCCTCGCAAACGGGCAAGTCCTGAACGCTCACAGCATCATCATGGCTACGGGAGGCAAGGCCCGGAGGCTCAACGTTGCGGGCGAGATCGAGAATTTCGGCAAAGGCGTTTCCTATTGCGCTACATGCGACGGCTTTTTCTTTCGCGATAAGATCGTTTGCGTGGTGGGCGGGGGTGATACCGCCCTCGAGGATGCGCTTTATCTAGCAAAGATAACCGAGCGGGTTTATCTGATACACCGGCGTGATGAGTTCCGGGCCAGCAGGATCTTACAGCAGCGCATCCTGCTGGAACCCAAGATAGAAACCATTCTCAATACGGTTGTCACCGAGATCCGGTCTGACGAACAGGGCGTGCGTGCGGTCGCTTTGAAAAACACTCAGACGGGCGAAGAGAAAGAGCTTAAAGTCGATGGTGCTTTCATTTTTGTCGGTTTTTCGCCAAACAACGCGTTGGCGCCCATAGGTGTCAAGAGGAACACGACAGGTTACGTGCTGACCGATGAGAAATTGGAGACGAATATTCCCGGGATCTTTGCCGCCGGGGACCTGAGACAAAATTTCGCCAAACAGATAGTGATTGCGGCTTCCGAGGGCTGTATCGCCGCGTTGGCTGCGGCTCGTTACGTGGAAGCGAAAAAGCCGGCCGGAAAGCATGCGGCCGTTCAGCCCGAACCGGCCGGTACTTGCCGATGACGCAGGATGGCTGCGATGCAAGAGATAATTGGAACAAAGCTGTCAGGCCCTGGTGATGCACTGAAAGGGGGCGAAGAACCGGTGAACGAACCGAGGCAGGAGAAGCCGGCATCAGCGACCGAATATTTCCAGCCGGTAGCCTTTTTAGCCAGGAGTCTTTCGGATGAAAACCGGCTGCGGATCGTTCAGTACATCAGCGGCGGGAAGAGGTCGGTTACCAGTATCGTCGAGGAGCTAAACCTTTCACAGCCGCTTGTATCCCATCACTTGAGGGAGCTGAAACGGTCTCTTCTCGTCAAAATCGAGCGCAACGGGCCATTTATTTACTACGAGCTGAGCGATCCGAGAATTTTAAATGTAATCCAATCGCTGAGCACGGTCGCAAGGGATTTGCTCTCGGCAAGAAAAATCTATTAGGGGGTTTGCGCGCAAAACAGAAAAACGGCGCTCATAGCTTCCCTGGCGGTGCTCATGGGGGGCGATGCTGCAAAATCCGGTAGTTCTCATAGTAGTTGCAGCAGTCCTTGTGTCTTTCGCAACAAGCCTTTTCGGCCTTTGGGAGCTTCGTCTTCCAAGCGGCCTTGCCCAGTCTGCCGCAAAATCCTACGCCGGCTACTTCGGTAGTCTGTTCATGGGACTTACCCTCGGCGTGGTTGCGGCCCCGTGTATCGGACCCTTTGTTTTAGGGCTGCTTGCCCGGGTTGCCGGCATGGGAAGCCCCCGGCTCGGATTCGTTATATTTTTTACCCTCAGTATCGGCCTTGGGGTCCCGCTCTTTATTCTCGCCGTCTTCTCAGGTCAATGGGAGAGGCTTCCACGCTCAGGCGGCTGGATGATCCGGGTTCGAAAGCTCATGGGCTGGGTCCTTGCCGGCATGGCAGTCCACTTCATAAGGCCCATCCTGCCGGAAGCTTTGAGTGTGATGCTCCTTGCCGCCGTGGCGCTGGCCGTAGGGATCCATCCGGGATGGCTCGACAGAAACGAGGCGAGTTTCAAAGCGATCTGACCAGGGGCGGAAATCCAGTTTATGAGCGGCGGCTGCAGCAATATGGGATTAAGGGGGTCCCGACAATAGTGTTTTTAGACGGCAACGGAAAAGAGAGGCCCGACTTGCGCCTGGTCGATTATCTCCCCCCAGTTCAGTTTATTGTCAGTATGGCTGAAGTCAAAAAATCCGGCAACTGAGAAAGGAGACAAAACCAATAGTATGAGGCCGAAGGCAATTGGAATATTGGTGGTCTCCGCCTGCAAACCGGCTCAGCCGCAAGGTCTCGCTGCTTATCTCGTTCTGTTATCTGCACTTCGGAAAGTTCCTACTCGCCCGTCTGCTATTTTTTGCAAAGATTATCACGGTGTATGAATGGGAGTGTTGCGATCAAATCGCATATTTCCGGATCATCATTCAGCCAGTGCCGCAAAGAAGCAAGCAATAAAGCCGCATAGGGGCTGCTGCTCCCATCGGCCGGATGATAGTTCACCCACCGGCCCTCTTTTCGTGAAGTGACGAGCCCGGCCTCTTCGAGGTCCTTGATGTGGCTGGACGCCGTTGGCTGTGAGACACCCAGGGCAGCCTGAATCTCGCAGACGCACAGACTCCTTTGGTGGAGGATTTTGATAATCTTTACGCGGTTGCTGTCCGAGAGCGATTTCATGACGCGAACGAATTCGTCCATGTGATTCCTTCCATTATGAGCGGTGCAAAGACGATACTAGATATACTGAGGTAGGTCAATGTGGTCAGTTGCGGGGAGCGAACCGGATCTGAACTGCCTATTTGGAATGGACCGGATAGTTGAGGAGCACTATCGATGCATCTGTGCCAGAAAGACTGATGGGACACTTTTCCACTGGTTTTTCAGTATTAACGTTTGTAACATGAGGATAACAGGAGCTGGACACCGCGGCGGCATGGTTTCCGGCACTTTGAACAGTAATTTCCAGGAGAGGTCGAGATCACCACGAGCCACAATAGAGAGATTGGAATTATGTCAAACGCCCTTGAGCGCGCCACCGAGGCACGCGCCGAAATCAGGAAGCCGAGATCGAAGGGTAGGGTTGGTCGACTTGAGAGAAATTGAATGATGGCTTATAAGACCGCTTGGAAAGGTTATAATGGACCGGAGCAGCAGTCTTTGGATCGAGACCAGAGTCAGACACCTCCGGCAAAGCCGGAGGCCTGGAAAACCATGGACCGCTCAAAGCGGTT
>JBEKXG010000415.1:0-4841 GCA_049512295.1 Syntrophobacteraceae bacterium | reverse complement strand
GTGGCCAAAACGTTTTCTCAGTCCCCGGTCCCCGGATTAAACCTGCGGCTAAAGCCTGCTAAAAGGAATGACCAAATTATTTCCGGGGCAGGATCTCAGCGCTCACCTGGCGCGCCTTGCCGATTCAGCACCGGCCACTTTATCCATTTCGTTTTTAAGAGAAAACGCATACAATGAGTCGATAGCATTCATTTATACGGTAGGCCATATCTTCATGCGTGACAGGTAGTGGTCGAGCGAACCTTAATCTTTCGATCGCCGGCGAGTTTGCCGCAATTATGCCAGCCAAAACCGACCGTATCTCGCTTTATCACGTTACATGGGGAGAGCAGTACGGCATTTGTTCTCTCTATTTCTGGGGTTGTAACCTGCGGTGCCGTATCTGTCTTCTCAAGACGGAAGTCTTTGACTGCCATCTCCCTGAAACAAGGCTGCGTATCTATGATCCTTCTTTCGTGAGTCCGAGGCCCAGGGACTTCCTGACACTCGAACAGACGCTGGAGATTTTAGACCGCCTGCCGATCAAACGGGTTTTTCTAATGGGGGGCGAGCCGCTCTGCGAACCTTTTCTTCCCCGGGTCCTCGAGTTCCTGCGCCGGAACAAGTCATGCCTTATTTCGCTTTTGACCAACGGAAAACTTATGCCCCCAGTACATTTGCTGGACGAGGTCATCTTCAGCATAAAGGCGGTCACCCCTTCGTTGCACCGCAATTATACCGGTTTTACCAATCAGGCTATCCTGAAACATTTCAGGGAACTGGCCTGCTTACCCCGGATAAGGCTTCATACGGAGACAGTCTTCATTCCGGATTACGTGGATGAAACCGAGATCGTGAAGATTGCCGAATTCATTGCATCGATCAATCCAGATATTCCATTCAGGATAGACGCATATCTGCCGGTTCCGGGCCAGCCGTGGAGAGTACCGGAAATCGAAGAAATTGAAGAGCTGAAGAACAGGGTTTGTAAAATCCTGCCACGGACCACCTGTTTTCACGGAAAGTACGGGAATGAGCCCCTGGTCTATGAAGTAGAAAGAATATTCTGAAGACCTGACTCTTACCAGGCGGGTGGATGGCCGAGGGGAATCCGTGTTGCTAATGTCTTCTTGTCCCGGATAATATCGTGCAGGAGAAAGAAATGCCCGGAGCCGAAAGAATTCATTGTCTACAGGACATTCTGAAGGATAATGGGTTGGCGGGAGCGGTCCTCTTTCACTCAAGGGACATTGTCTATTACGCGAATACGGCCCAGCCTTCCTACCTGGTAGTGCGTCCCGACGAGTACATGCTGTTCGTCCGAAGAGGCTATGAAATTGCCGTCGGGGAATCCTGGTTGGACGCGGGACGAATCGTAGACGAAAGAAGTCTCGGAAAAATCATCCAGACCATGTTTCCGGGTCCGGCTCTTCCTGCAGAAAAAATAGGGACCGAGATGGACTTGCTGACCATTCTACAGGCCAGAGCGCTGCACCGGGCGCTCAACGGCCGAAAACTCTCCGACATCTCCCCTCATGTTCTGCGGCAGCGAATGATAAAAGAGGAGAGAGAAGTTCAAAGCATCAGGAAAGCGTGCTCGGCAGTTCACTCAGGCCACTTGGCGGCAGTCTCCGCATTGCGCCCCGGCATAACTGAACTTGAACTCGCAGCGGCTGTTGAGAACGCTCAGCGCATCGCCGGGCATGAGGGCTGTTTTTTCCTGCGCAGCTCGGATTTCGTGATGAGCCGCGGTCCGCTGGCTTCAGGCCCCAATCTGCGCCATACGAGCGGAACGCTTTATACTCTGGCGGGCACGGGACTCAGCAGCGCGGTGCCGACAGGCCCTTCGCGGAGGATAATCGAGACGACCGATTTGGTCCTGGTCGATATCCCGGCTTGCATAGAGGGTTACCACGCCGACCAGAGCCGGATGTACGCAGCCGGCAGGGCCTCATCGAGGGCAAAGGACCTGTTCGAAAAGTTGAGGGAAGTTGCCGACTACATCATTGAGAACATGCGGCCCGGCGCCGCCGTGAAGGACCTGTTCGGCGATGCTTTCTCCAAAGCCGCAGCAATGGGTCTCGATGATTCTTTCATGAGGTTCGACAACGGCTCCACGGCGCATTTCATCGGACACGGAATCGGTCTTGAAGTAAATGAGCCGCCGCTGCTTTCCGCAACCAGCGATGTCGTGTTTTCACCGGGCATGACAATCGCCCTCGAACTGCACCTGATGGAACCCGAGGCACACACTTTAAAATTGGAGGACACGCTCCACGTAACCGGAACGGGAGTTGAAATTCTTACCTTGAGCCCAAGACTCCTCAGTGAAGTTCGAGCATAGCGGCGGAATGGTTGGAGGGGTTTCTGCCGCACCTTGCCGGGACTCTGAGCTGAACGATTACGTAAACAGTTAGCGTATGGCCTTCATTGCGTTTTCATTGTACTCCCCCAAACGCTGTACGCGCTGGTCGGAATAAACGAGCTCTTCGACCGTCAGCCTATCTCTGACTATTTCATAGTCTCTGGATACCGGACCGGTAAGTTCATGCTCGGAAAGATAAAGGCAACCGCTTCTCAAAGCGCTATTGATCTTTGGATCGACGTTTTTGTATACGTATCTAAACGATAATCTCGTAGTATTCCAAGACAAACCCTGGCCCAATAGAAGGATAACCCCTCCGGGTTTCGTAATCCGTTTCAGTTGGTCAAAAAACTCTAGAGTGAAATAACCGATCGAGTAGGGGTCTTGAATCGAGTGATCCAGCGCAATAATGTCATATTGTTCGTTTGTGAACCTCACGTGGCCCCGGAAGTCGTCAATAATGAAATTTGCTTTGCTCGATTTTTTGGCGTAGCCAAATTCATCTTTAAAAAACACACTGGCCGCTTCGATCACCGGCATACAATTTTCGACGATATCGACCTTTTCAACCATGGGAGATCTAAGATATGCCACTGCCGTGACACCGCTTCCATAACCAAACAGAAGCACGTTCGCCTGACGATTCACTATGTTTAGGCTCGTCTCTGCCCATTGTTCATGGATCTGCCGGTCAATTGGCAGATTAAAACTTTGGTGTATATTGTTGACTTTAAGGTTGATGGGCGTCTCATCCAGCTTGTAATCAACGTCCTTTCCCCCCAGTAAAAGGTGGTTGTATTTCGCATCAGCTTCGCCAAGTTTCCACACCTCCACGACCCCAAAATCGCTATCTTTGCTGAAAAGGAGATTGTCGGAGGGAAAGAGCAGCTTGGATATATCGAACTGAATTGCCGCGATGGCGGCCATCAGAAAGGATCCTATCAGAACCTTGCGTTTCCAGTTCATGATGGGATAGATCGCATATAAGGACAAACCGGCAAAAACTACACCGCATATATATGCAGACTTAACCCCCCACAAGGGGACAAGAATGATCCCATGGGCCACCCCTCCCACAACACTACCAAGTGTACTGCAAGCATAAATGTATGTAATGAATTTCTCTCCCCTCCAATGCAGGATTTTAACGCTGACTGCATAGGCGACACCAGAGAGGAACGACGGTACGAAAACAGAGGCCAGGAAATAGAACCGCACGAGATTGGGTTCTTGGGAATGATAGATGAAATACTTTTTCGAGACAAAAAAAAGCAAAATAAACAAGGCACTTAGCAACTGAATCAACACGAATTTCTGTTTGGCTTCAGATTCACTTTTCGCATTTAACGCTTGCCATGTGCCAAGATAGGCCCCGAAAGCAAGGCCGATTAAAAAGACCGAAATTATGATTGCATTTGAAACCGCGGTCGATCCGAATATGTAGACAAACTCTCGTAAGAGCGAAAGCTCCATGAGCATCGACACAACTCCAGCAGAGAATATAGCCAAAAATATCAACCAAATGTCCTTTGTTCCCCCCTTCATTTCTCATCCCCTGGGCGCGTATCTTCTTCAGCACAAGCTACACTTGTTTGTCGAGTTCGATGCAAAAGCCAGAATGCCTCTCGTGCTGATGCGATGGACAAAGAGACGTTCCCGCGTTTGGGGGCTATTTCTTTCCTTGCTTTATACTCAGGCATCATCTTCCATTTAAGGTTCTGGCAAGATGTCACAGTTCTTTTGCTCTTCTTCTTGAGCCCCTGGGACTGTCACGAGAACGCCAACCTGTCTTCCTGGCATAACTTTCTGATTTGTTTGAGTCTGCCCCGCATTTTCTGCGAAATCCTCTCCTGAATCCTAACTGCGCTGTCGCCTTTGGCTTTCTTGAGAAGCCGTACTGCAGCAAAGATTTTATCGGGCTCGCCTGTAGCAGCCAACTCCAGTGCAAGTGTGCCGACGTTTTTGAACTCGGAAAGAATGCAATATTCCACGTCCGGGATAAAAGATTCGAGTTGAACGTAGGCGATTTCAAGATCAGTGTACCGGTCGCAGGTGGGATTATCCATAAGTTGCTGGTAAATTGCCGCCGCAATCAGGCCCTTGGGAAAAGGAAGGACCGATTCAGGGCCGGCCGGTGCACGCCATTTTTCGAGAAGCTCTTGGTACGAGGCAATGGTTTTTCGGCGCTCACGGCAGAGCCGCTCAGAATCATGGTCAAAGGCCCTGCTTTGTGTGGTCTTCAATTCAGACTGCGGATGGGGTGCCACGGGAGACACAGGTTTCTCTATTTTTCCCTTAAAGTTGACAAACAATCCGGTAAATGCATGCATTTTATCGGAAACGGATCGCCGAGCAATCAGGTTAACACCTTATTTCAGTAAGCAGGAATGCCATATCCCGCAGGGAATGGCCCTGCGGGCTGCTGAACTTTGTATCAGCTCGACTAACTATCTAATCTCAGTCGTAGTCGTTGTGTTGGTCCGATTTTCTTCACTCC
>JBEKXG010000414.1:0-4841 GCA_049512295.1 Syntrophobacteraceae bacterium | reverse complement strand
TCGCCGCCTTGTGATCATCTTGAATGCAGCTCCGTATGAGAGGCCGTCCATTTCCGCGATCCCATAAAGCCTTCCAAAAGGGCGGGCAGGTAAAGATCAGCGTCAAGGGCGGGGAAGTGGAGCCCGAAGCCCGACGGCGATATCTCGATTTTGGTAAGTTGTTCCGGCTTGGCTCCTTTGAGCCCCTGGACATCATGCGGCCTGAACGTGATTGACAGGCCGGTGCTAAGGTCGACCATTAAACGACCGATACGGCGGTCATAGCGTGCCGCGATGGCGGTTGGCGTATTCTCCAATCGTGCCGCTGCCCGCTCGTTCGCTGTCTCGATTTCGTCTTTATGGTTGGTCATGAATCATGCTCCATTCGGCGCATAAGTGCGCCGTTCTTGCCGTAAGAGCCGCCTTGATTTTCGAAAGCTCACTTGCCGGAAAGTCGTAATTCTCACGTAACTCCGGCGCACCTTCGGGGCAATTGGCAATTGAGCTTGAATAGGGCTTCACAGCTATTGCCCATAACATGCACGTCAGATATATCATCTCTGGTCCCAAAGAAACATTTTTGATATATTGATTCAAACTACCGGTCGAACATGGTCCTGGATTTTATATCAAAAGGGGTCGAGTCTGTTGAAAGATTCGGGTGAACACAGGAAAACCGTCCTTGTGGCAGACGACGATGCCGACGATTGCCTGCTGTTAAAGGACGCTTTGATTGACAATGGTCTGGACTGGGAAGCCCTGTTTGTAGGTGATGGAATCGAGTTGATGGAGTATCTGGAAAGTTGCGAGCGGCGGGAATGGAGGGGCAGCGGACGCTTACCGGACCTTATTGTGCTTGACCTCAACATGCCCCGCAAGGGAGGCCGGGAGGCCCTGAGGGAGATCGGCGTTCATTCGAGGTTCAGCAAGATACCGATAGTTATCCTTACGACTTCGGACGAACCCAGGGATGTTGCCCTGTGCAGCTCCCTTGGAGCTAAGTTGTTCATAACGAAGCCGAGCATGTATACTGAATGGCTGGAAAAAGTCGGAGATCTGAAAGACCTGGTCTGAATTTGTCAAGTGGGGATTTGTCAAGTGGGGTCGGGCCAAGCTAACATGATAATTGTCAAGTGGGGTCGGGCCAAGCTAACATGATAAAATAGCTTGAAATCAATCTCAAATTGTGGCTTATATAAGGCTTAGAAGTGCATTTTTGGCATCGAAAATGACCGTCTAACCGCAGGAGAGTTGCTTGCCATGCCCAGAGCCAAACGACACTTCCTGCCCGGATACGTCTGGCACATAACCCACCGGTGCCACAAGAAAGAATTTCTTCTCAAATTTGCCAAAGACCGCAGATCCTGGATGAGCTGGCTCTTTGAAGCCAAGAAACGGTATGGCCTGCGCATCCTCAACTATATGGCCACATCGAACCATATCCATCTGCTCGTACTTGACAGCGGGGAACGCGAAATAATTCCCAGGTCCATGCAACTGGTCGCCAGCCGCACCGCTCAGGAGTTCAATCAGAGGAAAGAGCGGAAGGGAGCTTTCTGGGAAGACCGATACCATGCGACTGCCGTGGAAACGAATCATCATCATATCAGTTGTTTGACGTACATTGATTTGAATATGGTAAGAGCGGGGGTGGTGACGCACCCATCACAGTGGGAATTCGGCGGATACGCGGAAATCCAGGTACCACGGGAAAGGTACTCCATCATCGACCATCGAGCACTGATGGGGCTGTTGGGTATACCCTCAATCGAGGCACTGCGGCGGTCGCACGGCGCGTGGGTGGAGGAAGCTCTTGCCCGGGCCGAACAGGTTCGGGAAGGTAAATGGACAGAGAGCGTTGCCGTCGGGAGCAGGGAGTTTGTGGAGACCATAAAGGGCAAACTAGGGATCAGGGCGAAGGGGCGCAGAATCTCCGGAATTGATGGCGAATCCAGCCTCCGCCAGCCCCAGGCTCCTTACAGCGATGATTTTAATGCCTAAAACGGGCTTTTAAGCCATAATATGGCCTATGCCTGGAGTATTAATGTTGAAATATAGGGCTATTAGCTTGGCCCGACCCCGTTTGACCGGGCCAGTGCGAAAGTATCCCCGTCGATGATCGCGGGGACCTCGATCTCAAGCCACTCATCTCTTGGACGCTCCCGATTGGCACTGCACCTAGCGGAAAAACCACCTTTCTTTCGTAATGGGCGGGTTATCTTCTGCCGTTCGGTCTGTTCTGTTTTCCCAAAACAGGCCGTGCCTTTGTGAGCTGGATTGCGCAACATACTCCACACTGTTGTTCGCTCCCAACAGGATATTCCTTTGCGTGTCGGAATCTGTTGATCATTGAGCCATCGAACTATCCCACCGATGCTGAGTCCGTCCTCAGCATAAAGCTTGAAAACGTTGCGAACAACCTCTGCTTCCTCCTCGATGATTTCATAGTAGGCGGAGGAACTCTCCGTCTTTTTCACATAGCGGTATCCGTAGGGAGCGCCCGAGAGGACATTGACCGATCCGGACCTGGCTCGATGCTTCTTGCCGCGCCTTGTGCGCTCGGCAATCTGGGCCCGTTCATACTCGGCGATCATCCCCTGAAACTGAAGCATGAGTTCCTCTTCCGGCGTAGTCGCCTTGGGTGATCTGATGAATACAACATCCACACCATGACGGGAAAATTCCTCAACTAACAGCACTTGATAGGCGTATTTGCGGCTGAGCCGATCCGGTGAGTAAATCAGGACGGTTTCAATTTGACCCTCGGCTGAAAGATCACGCAGCCGTTCCAGTCCTGGGCGAACCAGCATTGCGCCACTATACCCCTCGTCCTGGAAAATCCATTCGTCGGGAATAGTGTAGCCTTCATTTTGCGCGTGCTCGATGAGAGCCGTTATCTGGCTCGCGATGGTGTGCTCTTCCTTCTGCCGTTCCGAGGACACTCGTGCGTAAATTGCAGCCGGCTTCATGGTCTAAACTCCCCGCTGGTTCCTTGCTGTTGTCAGCCCCACTACCCGTCGCCCAACTCCTGGCAGGTATAAGAAGCTGATAAGCTTGGATAACCTTCCTTTCTGACAACCGGTCAAAACTGTATTCCAACTGGATTCCTCTGGCCGCAGATTTCCTGCCCTTAGCCACGCCCATGAATTCCATGGAAAAAGGCCTCCAGAGCCTGTGCCACTATTTCGCTTAGACTCTTGCCAGTGGAACCTGCGTATCGCCGAAGTTTTTGAATTAAGTCCTGTGACAATTTGATGGTGAAGGGAATTTTCGGGTCTGGAACTGGAACCTCTTTGCCCGTGGTCTCCGCTTTGCGCACATATCGATAGGCTTGACTCCTGGATATACCGAATCGCTCTGCCAGCACCGCAGCCGCCTTCGCCATGGAGTTGTATTCCTTCATCAATTCCAGCGCGGTATTTATGCGTTGCGCCTGCTCTGAATTGGATGATCTGCTCATGTCTCATATGCATATAACCATATATGAAACCATGTCAACTATTATTTAGATTCCGATATGGAAAGACCCTGCTGAATTCAAAGTTGCCTTTTGCGTTCATGGAGTCGTCTCACCGATTTTAGCGAACCTATACCTCCATGAAGTGTTGGACCTTTGGTTCACGCGTGACGTTCTGCCACGGGTATGGGGCAAAGCGTTCCTCATCCGCTACGCAGACGATGCTGTGCTTGTGTTTGCATCCGAGCGTGATGCGAAACGTGTAATGGAGGTACTCCCAAAGCGATTCGGCAAGTTTGGACTGTCCCTGCACCCGGAGAAGACGAAACTGGTGGACTTCAAGCGCCCGAGTAACCGGGCCGATGGTCCAGGTAGTTTCGATCTCCCGGGTTTTACCCACTTTTGGGGTAAATCCCGCAAGGGCCGTTGGATAGTCCGACACCGGACGGCGAAAGACCGCTTTTCCCGTGCTCTCAAGCGGGTGGCTCAGTGGTGCCGTTCACAACGGCATCTGCCGGTGCCTCTGCAACACCAGGCACTCTGGCCGCAAGCTTGTGGGCCATAACCAGTATTACGGCATTACCGGCAATTATGATGCTCTATCGAGGTTTTGTCGGGAAGTGCAGGAGGTTTGGCAAAAGTGGCTTGACCGTCGCTCTCAACGCGCAGGGATGACCCGGGATCGCTTTAAACGGCTGTTGCAAAGGTATCCTCTTCCAAGACCACGGGTTGTTCACTCTGCATTCGTACGCGCAGCGAATCCATGATATGAGGAGCCGGATGCGTCAGTCGCGCACGTCCGGATCTGTGGGGGGCGAGGGCAGGCAACTACCCTCGTCTACCCGACTATAAGCGGCTTTTCAACCTCGCGCGCAGTGAGGTGTTTTCGGCCGTTCGTCATTTTGCCCGGTTTTAGGGGTTCAAAGCAGGGCGCAAACCCGCGCCAATCCTGGAGAGTGTTTTTGGAATACGGACAATACGCTCAATTGTCCATATTGGTAGGCGAGGTTGGGCAGCAGCACTGCTACTCACCACGAAACTCGCCAACCCCAATAGCAATGTCTCCCAATCCAGTTGCGATTGAAGCGACTGAACCGACGATGGTTGTGTCAGGCGACAGCGTGAGAGACCACCAACCGCCAAGCAGCGAGATATCTACAGCCGTCAAAACTGTGCCACGGCAAAGCGATCCCAAACCCTTGAACCAATTATGTTTGGGTGGGTGCTTCTCGTCCGGTTTGTCCAATCGGTTTAATCGTTCTTCAACCGCCTTTCCTGCCTCATTAATTAATCACGGGTAAACCCCCGGCTCTGCCGGGGGACTCCCAGAGTTTGACAATTCCGGGAATATACGAAAGCCTCCCCCTTGTGAACCGCTCAAAGTTTACAAGGAGGAAAGCTTTCG
>JBEKXG010000413.1:0-4862 GCA_049512295.1 Syntrophobacteraceae bacterium | reverse complement strand
ACCTCGGCATGAAACCGGCTCACCTTGGAATCCGACAGCCGGACCTCGCACTCATCATCCCGGCCAATCTTAAAAGGGCCGGTAAAGGAATAGTCGGTTTCCCCAGCCTTGCCTTTCTCAACCGAGATCCGGATTGCTGGAGGTGGGGTATTCACTTCTGCCTCATAAATAATTTCTGCAAGGGCGGAATTCAGGCCGGCAATGAAAGCGGGCCCGCGCTGCTGCTATGGGAACATCCGGTCTGGACTTGGTTCACCCTTTTTCCGGTGCGCCAACCGCCGGGTCTTTCGGCAAGTCATCTGATGATGCCGCCGCTGTGGCGGTCGTGCCCGTATCCGGGCCGCCAGAGATCGTATGACCGACAGGCATGTAGGCATCTTCTGTGCTGCATGGATTGACCGGGCTGCTGCAGCCGTTCATGGGCATGCTGCACTCTCCCTTCGCAATACCACTGGTATCCTCCCCTGAAAACGTCGTCGCGACAGGCGAGGGGGCGGCGATTTTGTTCAAAGCCTGCCTTTCGTACTCCAGGTCCGGGCCCGCCACCATCTCAATATAGCGCATTGTTTCTTGGTGAAGCCGATCGGCTCGAGTCATTTGATCGGTCGGATCTGAGCCGCATAGCGCCTCTGCCGCCCAGGCATATTGGGGATCCGTGTCGAAGTCGCTGCCGAACATGAACATCAGCTCTATGTAGAATCGCACCGGACCACGATTGGTGAAACCATACTTCTCGGCGCGCTCTACGCCCGAACTCACAATTTGGCGAGTCGTCTCCTCGCCAAGAATTTCGAACTGCCCGGGGGCAAACCCGGAGATGTGCCGAACGGTTTGGGCCTCGAACTGCCTTTTCGCGTTTTGCGCAAAAGCTTGCATCTGCCGGTCACTTATTACCAACATTCTTCAAAACTCCTCGAAGAAGTACTATCCTCCGATCACCACAGTGGGACAGCCCACTACAATGACACCTCCATGAACGGTCAAATCACCGATGCGAGCGGCGGGCATACCGCCAATCATTACCGTTGTGGACCCCACGGCGATCACATCGGGCGGGCCGACACAGACAGCCATGTCACCTACCCTGGCGGCGGGCATGCCGCAGATAAGGACCGTAGGGCAGCCCGGCGGCAGGATCGGCCCCCCTACGTGCGGGGGAGGTGTTACCATCGGGCATGTATGCATGTCTCCTACTCTAGCTGCAGGTGGCATAATTCATCTCCGGAAGCGAGAAGCGTGGAGCAAAAAGCAAAAAGCAAGGGGAGAGGATGATTTATTGGCTTCCTGCTCCCTGCTGCCGAATTCATAAGTGGACCTTGCGCTCGACGAGCTTGCCGCCGGCGAGAACGTAGTGAATTAAATAATCGGGATCATCTGCTTCGACATAGAAGGAGTTGACTGGTCCAAAGACGATCTTGAGTTCCGATTCATTGCACGTTGGAAGGTAGATACGGAAAACCCGGGGGTCGTAATAGCGAAAGTACAACGGGTTTCCTTGAGGGTCATAAACCATAATGAAGCCCTGGAAATGCCGCCCGAGTTCCTTCAAGCCTGCCGGAGACTCGATCATAATCCCCCAGCTGTGGCCCCACCCGTAGGTGAGAAGCCAGTCGATGAAACTATCTTCACGGTAAAGCGGGACGAGATAGGGAGCGACGCCGGCCAGTTCCCTGGCCAGGTCTCCGCGAAAAAGGGACACAGCCTCGGCGCCGGATTCAGCAAGCCGGGAATGAATACGGGTATCCCTGGCGGCATCCAGGATCGCGTAAAGCTGAAGCGAAGGGTCGCTATCGGCGCTCTGCCAAATCTGGCTTACGATCTTTTCGATTTCCTGAGACATGGTCTTCGTCTCTTCTCTATTTTGGTATGGGCCGGCAAAATGGAGCGCCGCTAATTGCCGCTGATTTGAATGCATGAGCCTGGGGAGAAGGCGCGGAAGGAGCAGGAGGTACGGTCTCCTTCTGTACAGCCGATGACTCGCCCGGTTCCCGGGGTGCTTTGGGCGATTGGGGCGAGCATCCCGAGCCGGCGCCGGCTGCACCGCCGCTGTTTATCAGCACGGGTGTGCCGGATATGGTTACCCCTGTGGGGCCGACAACGATGAAGCCTCCTCCGGCTTTCAAAGTGATGCTCATTCCGGCTTCCAGGACCACGTTCAACCCGGCTTTCAGGTAGATTTCCATACCCGCCTGAAGCGCGTGCCTGATGCCCACCTTCTCCTGCATGTCCATGCCGGCCTCACGGGAGATTGTGCCATCCACCTTCTCGTTCCGGTCACCTTTGACCGTCAGGTGCTTGTCGCCCTTGACCACCTGCAATTGGTCGCTTTTCACGGTACGATGGTCTTCATTGCCCACAAATTCCACCAGGTCGTTTTTTACTCTGATTTCCTGGTCTTTTTCCGCCTGTATAAAAATCAGTTCGTCGCCTTTTTTGTCCTCGAACCGCAACTCGTTTATGTTGGTCGGACTTCCCCCTTTGGAGCTTCGGCTCTTGATGCCGCTCTGGGTAGCATTGGCAGGAAGATCGTAGGGAGGCATATTATCGTCGTTGTACACACGTCCGGTAATGATCGGCCGGTCCGGATCGCCTTCGAGGAAATCGACAATGACCTCCTGCCCGATACGGGGGATGTGGATGGCCCCCCACTTGGCGCCGGCCCACAGTTGGGCCGCTCTTATCCAGCAGGAGCTGTTTTCATCGGCCTTATTGTACCGGTCCCAATGAAATTTGAGTTTCACCCTTGCATATTTGTCCGTATATATTTCGCTGCCGGCAGGTCCCACCACGATTGCGGTCTGTGGGCCCTTAACAACGGGTTTCTGAGTGATGCGCGCCGGACGGAAAGGCTGTTTGGAAGGTATTGCCGTAAAGCTGCATGCATAGATGTCGGTCTCGCTGCTGCCCGCGCCGGTCTCGTAGACGTCTGAAACTATCTCGTGGGTTGCGGAAACGATGAGATACTCCCGATTCTGGTCCTTTCGCGCATAACCGGTCAGATCGAAAAGGCTTCCCACCGAAAGGCCGCGGGCATTTGCCTCCCCGTACAGCAGCTCGTGGCCGGATTGCAGCTCCTCTATACGGACACGGGCGTATGTCTCGCCTTCATCGGTTTTGAGATAACTCCCGGGGTAATCATAGACTTCCATTCCGGCCATGACATGGCCATGTTTAATCGCCGATTTAACGTGCAGGTTGGCTTTTGGCGTTTTAAAATTGAAATCGTTCAAGGCGCAAACCCCGGGTTGAATCTCCTGCGAGATACGCCAGTCGTAGATATAGTCCCGCTCGCGGCGAAGAGTGGCGTCGCGCGGATAGTAGGGCAATTTTTCGTAGCCGGGAAATGGCTGGTGGGAGCCCGCCGAATCGGATAGCACCAGAGTGTGTTTGTCGTTTTCGTGCTTGAAGTAGTAATAAATTCCCTCCTGCTCCATCAACCGGCTGGCGAAGTTGAAATCAGTCTCCCGGTATTGCACGCAATATTCCCAGGCTTGATAGTTCCCGCTGAGCGCCTCTTCGTAGTCGGTAAAGCCCTGGCCGCGGAACACATCCTTGATAATATCCGGGATTTTTTTATCCTGAAAAATTCTGCAGTTCGCGGAGCGGGTCAGGAACCACAACCATGGGTGCACAGCCGCGTGATAGGCAAAAAGGTCTCCTACGGTCCCGGATTGACTAAAGCTGCTCACATGCCCGCTAAAGTACCGTTGCTTGCCCTGCCCCAGGTCCAGCCGGACGGTAACCCTCTGGCCGAGCAGGTCCTCGAACTTGATGTTGGGGTTCTCGCTCAAAAGATCGATCTGAAACTCAAAAAGGCGTCCCAGAGCCTCGGTGGCGGTCATGCGGTAGAACAACAATAAATCCTTGCCCAGCGGCGTGGCTATCTCAACTGCTCTGGACGCTTGTGTCTTTTCCATGGTCTTCCTGCTTTGGGTCAAGTGCTTTATGAAAAGCTATATACAAATTCTCCCTCTGCAACACTGGCGTGGACGCGACTGATCGGCGCCCCTTCCATCAGGGACATGAGTATTTCCCGGCTTACCTCAGGCAGCACCGTATTGGTCAAAATGGCGTCGATCATGCGGCCGCCGCTCTCCAGTTCCGTGCAGCGGCTGACGATGTGCTGAACCATCTCCGGATCGTAGGTGAATGGAATCCCGTGATTCTCGAGAATCCTTCTTTCGATTCGGCCAAGCTGCAGCCGTACTATATCCGCCAGCATGGAATCGTTTAGCGGATAGTAGGGGACAATGACCAGCCGTCCCAGGAGGGCGGGTGGGAAAACCGCCAACAGAGGTTTTCTCAGTGCCTTGGTGAGGCCTTCCACATCCGGCGTCAGCTCAGGGTCGGCGCACATATTCATGATGAGGTCCGTGCCGACGTTGGTCGTGAGTATAATCAGCGTATTTTTGAAATCGATCGAGCGTCCCTCGCCATCTTCCATCCACCCTTTGTCGAAGACCTGGAAAAAGACCTCGTGCACGTCAGGGTGCGCCTTTTCTACTTCATCGAGCAGTATGACGCCGTAGGGCCTCCGGCGCACCGCCTCCGTCAGCCTGCCGCCCTCTCCGTAGCCTACGTAACCCGGAGGAGCCCCCTTGAGCGTGGACACCGTATGGGCTTCCTGAAATTCGCTCATATTTATGGCTATAATGTTCTGTTCTCCGCCATAGAGCGCTTCGGCCAGAGCGAGGGCCGTCTCGGTTTTGCCGACGCCGGATGGTCCGGCCAGCATGAAGACGCCGACCGGTTTCTGAGGATTGTCCAGTCTCGCCCGGGAGGTATAAATGCGCTTGCTGATCATCTCCAGTGCATGGCGCTGTCCGATGATGCGCCGATTCATGATGTCGGCCAGGTTCAGA
>JBEKXG010000412.1:0-4866 GCA_049512295.1 Syntrophobacteraceae bacterium | reverse complement strand
GGTGCCGAGGACCGAGGGAACAGGGTCGCGCAGAAAAACCGGCAGCGGCGCGTATCCCCTGGCCCGGCGCATCGGACGGGAGTTGCCCGCGAGGACCCTGCTCACCGAATCGTCGCACCGCATGTAAATCTCGCGGTCGTGAAAAAGGAAGTAATCGGCGATAGCGTTCAGGCGCGACCGGGCGTCCGCATTTTCCATTACTATGGGCTCATCGCTCTGGTTGCCGCTGGTCATCACCAGCGCACGGTATGGAGCGTTGTCAAAAAGGAGAAAATGCAGAGGCGTATAAGGAAGGAAAACGCCCAAGCGCCTGTTCTTTGGCGCGACGCTCTCAGCGATTGCAGGCCCCGTGTGATCTGAGCGCCTCTCCAGGAGTACGATGGGCCGAGCCGGGCTTTTCAGCAGGTTTTCTTCCTGGCCGTTCAGGTGACAATACCGGCTGATGTCCTCGAGTTCGGGAAACATTACCGCAAAGGGCTTTTCCTCCCGTATTTTGCGGCTTCTCAGCCGGCTCACAGCCGCTTCCCCGGTAGCTGTTACCGCAAGATGGAACCCGCCAAGTCCCTTGATCGATACAATAGAGCCTGCGTCGAGCAGTGCCACCGTCTTCACAACGGCCTCATCCCGGGCGGCGATCCTGTTTCCCTGCGCATCTTCGAGCCATACCTGCGGCCCGCATTCCCAGCAGGCGTTCGGTTGCGCATGAAAGCGCCGGTCAAGGGGATCGTCATACTCACGGCGGCATTGCGGGCACATTTCGAAATGCGCCATGGTGGTCTTGTCCCGGTCGTATGGTATGTCCTTTATTATCGTGTACCGGGGGCCGCAGTTGGTGCAGTTGGTAAAAGGATAGCGGAACCTCCGGTCCCGTGGATCGAGAACCTCCCGTAGACAGTCCCGGCAGGTGCAAACGTCCGGTGAAATGAGGGTCGAGCGCGACTGAAGGGCGCGGCTGCTGATTATGCTGAAACCTTCGATACTTTGGTATGGGAGGTCGGTTGTTTCGACCGTGACGATTCTGGCCAGTGGAGGAGACTCGCTGGAGATGGACCGGATAAAATCCCTGACCGATTCAGCGGGACCGGCGGCCTCGATCTCCACCCCGTCCGACTGGTTTCGGACCCAGCCGTTCAGCCCGCAGCGCCTTGCCAACTGGTAGATAAAAGGCCGAAAGCCAACGCCCTGCACGATTCCCCGGACCTTCACCAGAACGCGGCGGCCCGTTTCACCGGCCGGGGCCGACTGAGGCTGAAGAAGGCGTGTTTCTTCGGCTGAGGATTTCACTATCAGTGTTTGCCCGCCCGGAGGTTTCGGTGCTCGCCCACCTTCTCCGCGATCCAGGACAGCCAGGGAGCGAAACCTTCTCCGGTCCTGCATGAAATTTCAAAAATCTTTCCCCTGGCGTTCAACTGCCCTACCCTTTCCCGAATCTTTGCCATGTCGCAGTCGGTGTAAGGCAGCAGGTCGATTTTATTCACCAGGAGCACGGAACAAATCTGGAACATAAGCGGATACTTGACCGGTTTGTCGTCCCCTTCGGCAACGCTCAGTATCATGATCTTTTCATGCTCGCCCAGGTTGAACTCAGCCGGGCACACAAGGTTTCCGACGTTTTCGATTATGAGCAGATCGACGCCGGACAGATCCAGCGACTCCAGCGCGATCTGAATCATGTTGCCGTCGAGATGACATCCCCCATCGGTATTGATCTGCACGGCCTGGACGCCTTTTTTCTGTATGCGTTCGGCGTCATACGACGACTGGAGGTCGCCTGCGATGACCGCGATTCCGATCCTGCCGGCGAGCGCGTCGATGGTTTTTTCCAATAGTGAGGTTTTCCCTGCGCCGGGCGAACTCATGAGGTTCACCACGAAAATTCCCGCTTCGTCGAACCGCCTCCGGTTCTCCGCCGCCAGCCGCTCGTTGGCCTGAAGAATGTTGCGAACAACAGGGACTTTAATTTCCGCCATCCTCTTCTCCCGTTTCACCTTCTATGCTCATCACGGAAAGCTCCCGCCCGCTGAGCAACTCCAAAGCCGGCTCACCGCACCGGGGACACAGAAATACCTGGTCTTGAACCTCGAAAGAAAAATCGCACATCTCGCATCGAGCCACAATGCCGACGCTTTCGATTTCGATCAGCGCCCCGGATGCAATAGTATCACGGCTTACCAGCTCGAAACAGAACGTGAGCGACTCGGGAACCACGGCCGCAAACTTGCCTATCTGAAGCCTAATCTTTTTAACGCGCTCCAGCCCGTGTTTTTTCGACTCATCGGCGATGATCTCGAGCAGGCTTTCGGCAATAGCGAGTTCGTGCAAAGTGTGCCTTCCCAATTTCTTCCGGATGCAGGAAGCCGGTCTGCGGATAGCCGGATAAAATCTCTATCCGCGCGTATAAGTCCTGACGTAGACGATGCCATTTAACATACGGCCCCGAGCGGGTCAATAGATGCCAAGCCGGATGCCATGGTGAACTTGTTCTGTCACGATCCAAAAATAAAATCGTCGATTTACGGTTAGTTCTGCTCAAAGGTCGCCCCGCTAGGCGCGCTCGCGTTGAGAACGCCGGCGTAAGTCAACAGGACCGCGGTGGAGTTAAATAGTTTCACCGGTTGGACGCGAGCATCACGTTGTTGTGTGTGGTATGTAAGTCTATCTTACGAGGAAGTGAACGTCTCCTTGAAATTTAGGGGAGGCTCGGACTCAACCAAGCCTCCCGCTGATCTTCTTACTGTTTCAGGCAAAAAGGATCGTTTGATGGACATGGCTTCACCGTCGCTCCAAAAGTCCCGGTGAAAAGGGCTTGGCAAGAGTAAGGACCCTCGTTACAACTCGTTGACGGCGATGGCACCCATTCCGGTGCGTCATAGTAGAAACCAGCCCCGGCCACCGTACCTGTAAGCGAGACAGAAACGGGGTTTCCAGTCGCTACATTGAAAACACCTGTACCTCCATAAGTCATGTATCCCGAACCATACGACGACGTACCATCATTACAGTAGCCGGTGGGCACCCCTCCGGAGAATTGGAAACCATCAGGACAAACATAGCAAGACGCCACACCTTTAACCGTTCTGCTTTCTGTAATCGGAGGTTTTGTCTTGGACACCTGTGGCTTAGTTGAGAGCGCTCCACTCAAAATGCTTGGCTGGCCGGGAAATGGTTGAGGACCCTGGTTTCCTCCAATACACGCCACAGTCCACATCTTAGCGGGTTTAGGTATAGCGCCGGTGGGATCATACCAGGACATGAGCAACTCATATAGATCTCCACTCGCGTCAAACCAAATGGCTAGGTAAGGGTCGTATTGCTGTTGTCCTTTCACAACTTTATTAATTCCAGATGCTACTGTAATAAGCTTTTTACCTTTGGAAAGAGTCGTGGTTGCGGGCAATTGTTCTGCGTAAGTAACCTTAAGATTAAGAGTGGTAAGGTGACCTCCAATACCGGATCCGCCTGTTGGCGGTTGGGCACATGCATACTCAAAACCAACGACTGAAAACAGAACTGCAATCACCATAACCAATACCTTCTTCATTGTCTTTCTCCTTTCTTATTTTGCTACCGGACACATCCTGAAGAAAGCCAGCCCGTACGATTGATCTCCAACGCAGACTTCATGGGCATCCCGAAGCATACCATCAGGAGACGTATTTGCTCTTTTTTTGAGAGAGCTTTCTTTCTGAGCGAATCCCAAGCCAACCTGGTTGAAAAAGCGGCCCAAGCGCAGCCCGGTTAAGATATTTCCAATCAATGTTACACCCCTGCCACCGGGCGAGGTGTTCTTAATCTGCGTTCAGGGAATTGCTGACGTTGTGTTCCCCTCCCTGCTGAATCCGATATATCCCTTCGATGCATAGAACTGCGAGGCGCTGGAGTGGGTATTCCTTTTCCCATAACTGTCCACGGGGAGGCAGGGTTTCAGGAACTCCTTCCTTAAAGGGGATAAGGTCCGCCCCCTTAGGAAAGAAAGATGCCCTGAACTACTATGAACTGTTTTCTGTGTAAGTCAAGTGGCGTTTACGATCCGATTTCCGGCTTTCGGTATATGATTTGGTGTGATAAAATACATGTTTTGTTTTCGTGCATGTGGGAAAGGGGCCCCTTGCCTCATGGAGGCCCAAAAATAGGGATATAATTAGCAGTGTCCATCCGGAAACCCCGGTTGAAACACTAACAGTTTCCAATTCGGAAAGGAGAGATTTTTCGTTCTGGCTAGGAAATCGAGGGCTTGCGCGGAGGCGTACTTGGGTACGCCGCACAAGGAAGCCCGATGATTGACACCGCCAGAGCCTGCCCCGGACCACGATCCGGGGGCGGAAAAGGACCCTTTCCGAATGGAAACTAATTATTTGCCGCATAAATCCTGGTGAGCAGGGAAACCCAGATCTCCCCTGCATTTTTTTGAAATAATGAGATACCGGAGACCTCTATGGATTACAAAGATACGCTAAACCTCCCCCGGACCGACTTCCCGATGAAGGCAAACCTTTCGGTCAGGGAGCCGGAAATCCTTGAAAGATGGGATGAAATGGGTCTCTACGAGCGCCTTCGGGAAATTAGCGAAGGCCGCCCTCGATATATTCTCCATGATGGGCCACCCTATGCGAACGGCCATATCCACCTGGGAACCGCTCTCAATAAGATCCTCAAGGATGTGATCATAAAATCGCGCCAGATGACCGGAATGGATGCCGTCTACGTTCCGGGCTGGGACTGCCACGGTCTTCCAATCGAGCATCAGGTGGACAAGGAATTGGGCAAAAAGAAGGAGACGATGTCCATTTACGACATTCGCGGGCTTTGCAGGCGCTACGCCGAGAAGTTTGTCGATATTCAGCGCAACGAGTTCAAAAGGCTCGG
>JBEKXG010000411.1:0-4868 GCA_049512295.1 Syntrophobacteraceae bacterium | reverse complement strand
GCCTGGCAACACTGGAAAACCACAAAAAGCAGAAACGCAAGGACCGTCTTGCTCATCGACGGGGCCCGCCAGAACCCTAAGCGGTGTTGGGAAGGAACCTCACCGGGCCTATTTGCCGGTTGCGGCCAGGTTCGGCAGACAATCGCGTCTCTGAGACCGGTGGAATCACGAAAGTCAGTCAAGGCGGCACCTAAATGGGCTGTTGGCCGTGAAAAAACATGGAGTTTCGAATCCGGTGACAGCGATAGAGCGAATCGTTCCCCGAGCCCCAAGCAACGGGATGCAAATTTGTTATCAAAATTTAATCTGACTTAAGGGACAAGTTTTACACGAGTGCAGTATACCAGATTCAAGAATTCATCGAAGTGAAAAATCCATCATATTTTTACCGCCCGTAAACGTATCATACTGAATCGACATGAAACGGTTTTGCTTGACTTATATTCGCGGAAGCTTTAGTGTTCTGCTCCGAACAGCCACGCATTGACACGAAATGAAACATAATGTTTCATTCTGTAACGGCCTTCAAGCCACCTGTTGCATATTGCAATGTGCCCAGTCAGAACGCACCAAATGCGAGACATACCGATAAATCTTACTGACGTTCTTGATGAAATACCGATCGGGGTTTGCCTCGTGAGCAAAGAACGCAGGATCGTCTTCATAAACCGCGCGCTCGAGGCACTGACCGGCTTTCTCAGAGGTGAATGCGAAGGGCTTCCATGCTCGCAAGTTCTGCGGTTCAACAACTGTTTCGAGCACTGTCCGGTCAACAAGACGCAGGAGTGCGAAGGATGCGTGCTGGAAGGCGACATAATCACCCGGGGAAATGAGAAGATTCCGGTGCGGGTGACCTTTGCTCCCCTCAAAGATGGGGCCGGTGAGGTATCGGCCTACGTTGAGACCCTGGACGACCTGCGTCAGGTTCGCAACTTCGACCCGGCAGGGATAAATCCTTTCAGCTTCGGGCGCATCATCGGCCGCAGCCCTCAAATGGAAAAGATATTTCAGATTCTGCCCGTCATAGCTCAATCGGATATGCCTGTACTGATTACCGGGCAGATCGGTACGGGGAAAATTCTGGTTGCCGAAGCGCTTCATCGCGCCTCTTCGAGGGCCCAAAATCCGTTCGTCGCTTTCCGTTGCGGTGCTTTGCCCGAGTTTCTGGTTGAATCCGAACTGTTTGGAGTTGAAAAAGGCGCTTTTGCCGGCTCCGCGAATAAACCCGGAAAATTCCGCCTTGCGCAGAACGGGACCCTTTATATTGCCGAAATAGGCGACCTGGCGCCTTCACTTCAAACCAAACTTCTCAACGCTCTGGATGAAAAAACGATTTATCCGCTGGGCAGCAAGAAGAGCTTTCAGGCTGATGTGAGAGTAATTGCGGCCTCGAGCCGGAATCTGAGTCAAATGGCACGGGAGGGGAGTTTTCGAAGCGAACTCTATTTCAGATTGAATGCGGCCAGCCTTCATCTGCCGCCGCTCAAGGAGCGAGGAGAGGATCTAAGGCTGCTTATGGATCATTTTTTGCGTGTTCGCGCCTCGCTCTTGAACAAGAGGGTTTCGGGTTTTTCGGATGCATGTCTAAAGATACTCCTGGCATACAACTATCCGGGAAATGCCCTCGAGCTGAGGCAGATAGTCGAGTATGCGGCCGGTTTGTGCCACACGGAACTGATTGAGCCTGGCGACCTTCCGGCCTATTTGACCGAAGATCTTACCGACCTCAACGCAGCTTCCCCAATTTTGACTTTGCAGTGGCCGCACGATGCGCTCAGCGCCGATGAGGGCCTTGACTGGTCTGCGATGGAGCGCAAGATGATAATGGATGCACTCGTGAGGGTGAATGGACGCCGCAGCAAGGCTGCCCAACTGCTAGGTTGGGGACGGAGCACTCTATGGCGCAAAATGAAACATTACGGGATTGGTTCCCAAAAGGTTTGAGATGTCTTTGTCGGGTTGGCTCAAGAGTTTGAGGATCCTCGAGTTTCCGGAAGGCGGAGGATCTCCTGAAATTTACCGCCTGCTTCGCAGACGGATCATCGCCCTGATGATCGCGATCACAGTTATCCCGCTTTTCTCCATGGCCATGATAAACTCACACCAGTACCAGAACTCGCTCAAAGAGGAGATTGTTAACCCGCTGCTCGTCCTGGTGAACAAGAGCAAGCACTCAGTGGAGCTGTTTCTCGCCGAACGGCTCTCCACCGTAAGTTTTATCGCTTCGGAGCATTCTTTTGAGGAACTGGCCGATGAGGGAAACCTGAAGCGCATTTTTGGTGTCATGAAACAGGAGTTCGGGGGCTTTGTAGATATTGGACTGATAGATGAAAAGGGTATGCAGGTGAGTTATGTGGGGCCCTACGACCTCAAGGGCCGCGACTACAGCGGGCAGCCCTGGTTTCATGAGGTTGGGGTGCGGGGCACCTACATCAGCGATGTTTTTATGGGTTTCCGCAGGTTTCCCCACATGGTAATAGCCGTGCAGCGGGGAATCGGAGGCGGAAAGTCCTGGACCCTGCGAGCCACAATAGATACCCACAAGATAGATGAGTTGATTGCGTCGATGCAGTTGGACTCGAAAAGCGATGGGTTTCTTGTAAACAAGGCCGGCACGCTGCAGACTGCCAGCATGCATTATGGAAAAGTTCTGGACCCTTTTCCCCTCGGGCTTCCCCCCTTTTCGAGCGAGGCTAACTCCATAGAGACAACTGATTCGCAAGGGCGTGAAGTTCTGGTGGCTTACAGCTATTTTCAGGACTCACCCTACGTGCTTGTGGTCGTGAAGCTCAAGGGCGAACTTTTCAGGTCCTGGTACACGCTTAAGACCGAAATATTTTATGTATTTCTTGCAGGCGTGCTGATAATTTCGCTCGTTATATTCAAGCTGACTGGCTTTCTCATTAGCAGGCTCCAGGAAAGCGACGACAGGCGCGAGGCTGCTTTTCGGGAAATGGAGCACAGCCACAAACTCTCGTCCATCGGAAGACTCGCCGCAGGGGTGGCGCATGAAATAAACAATCCCATGGCCATAATAAACGAGAAGGCCGGTCTGATGCAGGACCTCATTGAACTGGGGGGTGAGTTTAGTGACAGGGACAGGTTTCTTGCCCTGACTGGTGCGATTATCAACTCTGTGGAGCGCTGCCGCTCGATTACCCACCGCCTGCTCGGCTTCGCGCGCAGGATGGAGCCCCATATCGAGAATCTGGATATAAATGAGGTGATTCGCGAAACCGTTGGTTTCGTTGAAAAGGAAGCCGGCTACCGGAATCTCGATCTTCAACTGCAGTTGGCGGACAACCTTGCTGAAATTGCCTCGGACCGCGGCCAGCTTCAGCAGGTTTTACTCAACTTGCTCAGCAACGCCTTTGCGGCTGTGGAAGACGCAGGAACCGTAACGCTTCGCACCTGTGACAATGGTGAGACTATTTCGGTTTCAGTTGAGGATAACGGCTGCGGGATGTCTGAGGAGACGCTGAGTCGCTTTTATGAACCCTTTTTTTCCACAAAAAAGAAGGGACATGGGACAGGGCTGGGTATGTTCATCACGTATGGCATCATCAAGAGGCTTGGTGGGCAGATCGAGGCGAAGAGCAAGGAAGGGCAGGGCACCACGATGACCGTTCATCTGCCCAAGAAGCTCAGGGTGCAGCAAGTGGGGTAAATCTTGGATGAAAGAGATCTGTGTTTATGCTTCGAAGAGTTTTTCCATTTGTCGTCTGGCTAAAGGATTCGAGTCTCTCCTCGCTCAAACTGGACCTCGTTTCCGGTTTGACCGTAGCCCTCGTTTTGATTCCGCAATCAATGGCTTATGCCCAACTCGCCGGAATGCCTGTCCACTATGGACTTTACGCCTCCTTTCTGCCGCCGATGCTTGCTGCTTTGTTCGGATCGAGCCGGCAGCTTGCAACGGGGCCGGTAGCGATCGTATCGCTAATGACTTCAGCAGCTCTTGCACCCTATGCAACCGCCGGTAGCAAGGATTTTATAGCCTATGCCATTTTGCTTGCGCTCATCGTCGGAATTTTCCAGCTTGCATTGGGAGTTCTGAGGCTGGGACTGGTTGTCAATTTTCTTTCCCATCCGGTGGTAAATGGATTTACCAACGCCGGCGCAATCATCATCGCCACTTCCCAGCTCTCCAAGATGTTCAACGTAAGTGTGGACGAATCCGAGCACCATTACGAAACCATATATCGGGTCATCAAGGCGGCGCTGATGTATACGCACTGGCCGACCCTGGCGTTGGGGGTGGCCGCTTTCGTGATAATGTATGGGTTGAGGCGCATAGACAGGCGCATTCCATACGTTCTGGTCGCCGTGGTCGTTACCACGGGGATTTCCTGGGCGATCGGATATGAAAAGAACGTGCGGGTCCCCTTGGATACGATCGCTTCACATGAGTGCCGGGACCTGATCACCAGGTTCAACACAGCAGTTAACGAGTCGGAGGAACTGGCGAAATCCCAGGCCGAACTGACTCCCCGTCTGCTGGGAGCCGAAAAAGAATACGGCAGCCACTCCAAGGAAGCCATGCAGATAAAGCATGAATACGATGTGGTTGGTTTAAGGCTCTCCGAGCTCAAGGAGGATATGGCTCGAAGGCGCTCGGCAATTAGAAGTTATCTGTTTACAGCAGGCACTGACGCTACCGGCAAAATGATCTACCTGGCATCCGATAGACTTGATGGAACCTCAAGGACAGACGGGTCGACGTGGCGGGTACGGGTCGGCAACTCTTCAGTCGATGAGAAAGGCGTCGTGCTTATGGGCGGGGGGAGCGTTGTCGGAGCAATTCCCCGTGGGTTGCCAGGTTTTGGGATTCCCGGGCTGGACTTGAATATGCTGCTCAAGTTGTTTCCGAT
>JBEKXG010000410.1:0-4889 GCA_049512295.1 Syntrophobacteraceae bacterium | reverse complement strand
ATTTTCTCAAACCTCCAAATCAATGAGTGGATGGTTGCATCGCCCGAGCTTCGCATGCCCGTGCGCAAAGCGCCAGGACTGAGCGATGAGTGCTGAGCGCATGCCACGGAGATATTTAGTCCGGGGACTGAGTAGAAAACCCGCAGCACGCGACTCCTGTTTAATCAGGCAATATTATAGCATGAAGGAATTTAGCGCTGCCAAACGGCAACCAGAAGCGGCAACCAGAAACGGCAACCAAAAGCGGCAACCAGAAGCGGCAAAATGCAGAAACGAAGAAGGTTTTGCACCCGAAGACGCGAAAGGGCGAAGGAGGAGCGGGACGGCGGACGCTGGGACAGGTGGTAACGGCGATTTGCGGGCGGCTCGGAGGATGTTGCTCTGTCGCGGGATGAATCCAATTGACACGATCAAACGGCTCCGTCTGCCTCAATCCTCGATGATTTCCACCGGCCCGGCAAAAACGCCGCCAAACAGTTGTTTGAGATTGGGCCGGGCAACGTTGACAGTCCAATTTAAAAAGAAACATGTGAGAAAAGCATCCCCTACCGGCGCATAGAAGTGCATTTTCGGCCTTGAAATCATCGCTCCAAGCCGGCCCTGGGTTCGCGGAGGGCCGATTCATGGGCGGTTCGAAGGTTGCAGCCTGCCGGTGTGTATGTTAGGGCGATGCAGACCTTATGAGACGGACTTGCAGGGCCAAACTGTACCCGCTTCTACCGGGCTTCCGCTTCCTCGTTGTGCTTCACTGAATACCGGGTATAATGGCATGGAGATCACAGGCGGATTGCAGTTAGAATTGTCGATGGCCGGGGGATCGAGAGTCTGAAGGTGTTAGAGGTGGGGTGATGATTGACGAGCAAACTTTGCAGGAGATTGTCAAGCGCATCGTTGCGGCGACAGAGCCCAGCCGGGTGATCCTGTTTGGTTCCTACGGGCGCAATGAGGCCGATGAAGATTCCGACCTTGATATCATGGTAGTACAGCCGCGGGAGACCAACCGGGGAGAAGAAATGGCGCGCCTGCGCCAGTTGGTCGGCGCCGTAGGGACAGGCGTGGACGTGCTGGTATATTCTGAGGCGGAGTATGAGCGGCGCAGCCGCGTGGCCGGCACATTGCTCTACTGGGCCCGGAAGGAGGGACGGACGGTATATGAAGCCCCACATTGAGGAGGCACAGCGTTCACTCCGCACCGCCATTCGTGACATCAAGGCCTTTAATGTTTTGAAAGACGCATCGGATATCGACCTGGCCACAGTGTGTTTCCATGCCCAGCAAGCTATTGAAAAATCGCTCAAGGCCGTCCTGTTTCTTCACCAGATCGAGTCCAGGCGCACCCACGACCTTGTCCTGTTGACGCAACTGCTGCGTCAACATGGTATTGAGCCGCCTGCTACGGATGGGCAGATGAGCCGCCTCAATCCTTTCGCCGTTATGATGCGCTATGACGATATGGAGATAAACATCATCTCAAGGCACGAGGCGGCAAATATGGTGGCGATTATCTATTCCTGGGCCGAGGAACTGGTGCAGTCAGCGGCCGGAGGGCCGGATGAACCAGTCGCTTGAGAAGATAAAGATCGACTCCGAATCTGAAGCAAAGGCAGGGGGCTTCGAGAGCGGCGGGTCCGTGTTGAATTCGGAAGAGACAAGTCTCCTATAGTTAATGTCGTATTATGCGGGGTGAAAATTACGATTTAAGGCCCCCCGGGAGGTTTCCAGGCCAAGTGTGTACTTTAAAGGGTGGACAACACCCGAAGCCACCTGTCTACCGGTGAGACAGCCGTTTCCAGGGGACTTCCGCCTACGGCCCATGTCTCAATTTGTCCATTGTTTTCGGCAAGAGAGAAAATGCAGATACGATCCAAATATTGCAAGGTCCGGGGTAACCCTCAGCAGAACGCCATACAGGAGAAATGTATCTTCGGCTGAACCCTTCTGTACAAAGAATAGACAGTAGGATTGCCAACGCGCCGCTTCGCTCATTTTTCTCTCACCGCATCCCGCACTTTGACGGCCAGGACCTTCATAGACAATGGCTTCTGGATGATGTTCACGCCCTCGTCCAGCACACCCCGGTGGGTGATCGCGTTGGCTGTATAGCCGGACATGAACAGAACTTTTATGCTGGGGCAAAAGGATTGCAACCGTTCCGCCAGGTCCCGGCCGTTCATTTCCGGCATGACTACGTCGGTGATGAGAAGTTGTATCTCGCTCGCGTGTTCCTCGGCCAGGCTAATGGCCTCGCCCGGCGCGCCTGCGGCCAGCACCTGATACCCCAATTCTTCCAGCATCATTTTGGCCATCGTCAGGAGCGCAGGGTCATCCTCCACCAACAACACTGTCTCGCCCCCGCTTAGAGGGATTTCATCAACCCTTTCCCGCTGGGTATCAACGGTTTGGCCCGCGTACCGGGGCAGGTAGACTCTAAAGGTCGTTCCTTGTCCCGGTTCACTGTAAACGTTGATGAATCCGTTGTTCTGCTTGACGATGCCATACACCGTAGATAGCCCTAGGCCGGTTCCTTGGCCCACCCCCTTGCTAGTGAAAAACGGTTCGAAAATTTGGTCGAGGATCTCCTTGTCCATGCCGCATCCATCGTCGGTGACGGCCAGCAGCACATACTCTCCTGCTACAAACCCATCACTATGAGCGCAGTAGGTCTCGTCAAAGACTGCGTTTCCCGTTTCGATAGTGACCCTTCCGACGTCGGTAATGGCATCCCTGGCGTTGACACAAAGATTGGCCAGGATCTGTTCGACCTGGGAAGGGTCCATCTTTACCTGCCACAAGCCCGTCTCTGGCAGCCAAACAAGATGGATATCCTCGCCGATCAGCCGCCGGAGCATCTTGAGGATATTCTCCACGGTCGCGTTCAAGTCGAGCACCTTAGCGTCGATCGTCTGCTTTCTAGCAAAGGCAAGCAATTGCCGGATTATGTCCGTGGAACGCATTGCGGCCTTGAAAATCTCCTCAAGGTGGGCATGCAGCGGCTGGGCCGGGTCCACCTTGTTCAGGGCCAGTTCCGTATAACCGAGGATCACGGAGAGTATGTTGTTGAAATCATGGGCCACGCCGCCCGCCAGCAGGCCCACCGCTTCCATCTTCTGGGCCTGCTGAAATTGGGCAGCCAGTCGGAGCTGCTCGGTGATGTCTCGTTTGACGACAACGTAGTTGACGATCAGGCCCGAAGCGTCGCGAACCGGCGAAATCGTCGATTCCTCGGTGTAGAGAGTCCCGTCCTTGCGCTTGTTGACTATACGGCCCGCCCAGGTTCTGCCGCCGGAGATGGTATCCCAAAGATCGCGGTAAAATAGTTCGTCCTGCTCGCCGCTCTTGAGGATACCCATATTCTGGCCTACGGCCTCCTCTCGGCTGTAGCCCGTCGTCCGCTCGAAGGCCGGGTTCACGAACTGGATTATCCCTTGGGTATCGGTGATGACAATGATCTCTCCGGCCTGCTCGATGGCCGCCATCAACCGCTTGCGCTCGGCCTCGGCCCGCTTGCGCGCGGTGATGTCACGGATGTTGCACTGGATTACCTTGCTACGGTCCACCAGGTAAACATTGCTGACAAACTCCACGGCGATGGGCCGCCGATCAAGGGTTTCCAGCGGCAGATCCTCGTAACGGATGTATTCGTTATCTTGCAGGATCTTGAAAGCGTCCTTGGATGCGGCAATGTCCTTGAATACACCGAGTTCCCAGATATATTGCCCGCATATTGCGTCGTGAGAATAACCGAGTAACTGCAACAGGAAAGGATTGACATCAACCACCTTGCCCGTATCGGCATCGAGAATCAAGATACCGTCCTGGGCTGATTCAAAGAGCCGTCGGTAGCGCTTCTCGGAATCTTGCAGGGCCTCCACGGTGTTGGCGAGGCGAAGTTGGTTTTCGCCATTTGTGTCTGCCATAGTCACAACCTCGATAAATTTGTCTCTCGGCGAACAAGTGATTGTGTAGTTTCTGCATATCGTCCAGGACGTGGGGCAGGCATCCGATTCTTAATGCGGCGAGAAGCCCTTTCTTGGGGTTGATTGCAGGGGGCTGACTCCCCGCATCGCCCTACTCTTTCAATATAGATTATGCGTAAGGCCTTTACAAGGTTTTTCGGATACTTTACGCACCTTTCCGTCTATCATGCGCCAAGGAAGAATATCCCGAAAATGGAGAACTTCCGATGCTCAACCTTCTTGCCAATGTGAGAAATCCCGACGTGGCCGGAGTGCATAACGAAAATGATTTGAATATGTCAACTCGGATTGCTGAAAGAACAATAACATGTCGAGTTTGCTGTTGAGGAATCTCGGCCACGCCCACGATACGCTCCGTCTCTAAGTTTGGGTCGGGCAACGTTGACAGCCCAATTTAAAAAGAAAGATGTAAGAAAAGTATCCCCTACCGGCGCTTAGAAGTGCATTTTCGGCCTTGAAATCATCGCTCCAAGCCGGCCCGGGGTTCGCGGAGGGCCGATTCGCCATCTATTCCCCGAATCCCGTATCGGCGCGCGTGGAAAAGAGAGCCAGTTTGATCGGCGAAAAAGGGGCCGACCTGTACGGTCAAAAAGGGAGCCACAAGCGACAAGATTTTCTTAGTAATTTTTTCTTGCCTGTTTAGTGCGAGCGAAATCCTATTCTTATGGATTCCGGCCATGGGTCCCGGCTGGATCCCGGCTGGTTCCCGGCTCAAAGGCAATGCCGGGATGACGTACTGCCGGGATGACGTGCTGCCTCGTTTCCATCCGGGAAGGGTCCTTTTCCGCCCCCGGATCGAGTCCGGGGCAGGCTCTGGCGGTGTCAGTCAATCTCGACGCTCCGCGAGGCGGTACCCAAGTACGCCTCCGCGCAACCCCTCGATTTCCTAGCCAGAACGGAAAATCCCTCCTT
>JBEKXG010000409.1:0-4902 GCA_049512295.1 Syntrophobacteraceae bacterium | reverse complement strand
TCTGCTGCCGGTTGTTGGTTTTATTGCTCCGTCTTCCTGCACCAGGGACAAGACGAATTCGGCAGCTTTCTTCGTGTCCACAGCCGAAGGGGCACCGATGAGATCGAGTGTGGCCAGGGCAAAGTATGTAAAGATAAGGTTGGAACCGGCAGGCGTTTCTTCTTTGTCTTCAGGGTTAGTGACAAAACCTCCGTCGCGTTTCTGGCACCCCGTTAGATAGTCGATTATTCTTTTCTTCGTCGCATCGCTCACCTGTCCTCCAAGGGCGAGCCGGCAATAAACGTTCATGTAGGCAAAGGAAGGTGAATCGGGAAAAGTATCTCTGGCGGTCCAATCGTCAACATATTTGGATATAGCCGAAAGATCGATTTTCTTTGCTTCTTCGGCTCCCGCTCTTTCGGCGGCGTAAAAAGCAAGCGCGGCGGAAAAGACCACAAGGCAAAGCAGCCCTCCTGTGTTGTATCGTCTCATAATGGCAAAATCCCTGTCATGTGATTTATTGCAGGCATATCGAGCATCATTCCCTGAAAGATAGGGAGCGGCACGGTGCAGGAAAAGAGGAGGGACTGCCGGTTAGTCCCTCCTCATCGTAATTTGAAAAGACATTTGAGGTTTGTTCAAGGTTGTGTTTCAGCCGGCGTTGCCGACTCAAACGTTTGATGGCACACGTGTACCTAATCGTCCGGATGCAGGCTGTGAGGCGGTGTGCCATAGCTTGACGACTTGCCGGTATGGCACACGTTACACAGGCCTATCGGCATGGCATTTCCACCCTGTAAGGCCGCATTCTGCATGTTGTCATGCGCAAGAGTCGATGGATTCAGCGCATGGGGCGAGCCGTGGCAGGTCGAGCAGAGCAGCGGGCCGCCGTGGGTCATGCTGTTCAAGAATGTGCCGCCAAATACTCCCAACGTGGGGTTCTCGCCGATCGTGCCGGTATGGCATTTGGAGCATTTCGGAAGGGTGGCCACCGACCAGGGATTGGCCATCTGATTCTGAGCAATTCGCTGGTTCAGGTCACCGTGACAGTCGGTACACCAGAGCTTCGTGACTCCATTCATGGACTCGTTTGTGTGATGATCGCGGTAGCAATTGATGCCGTTACCGGGATGGCATTGATAGCAATCCTTCGCGATATTGACGTCGTACTGCCCCAGGACCATGCCGTCCTGTGCGTGGAACCTGTGCAGGACATCCGAGAAGGTGCGGCTGGAAACGGGCAGAGTCTTGCCGCTCAACTTATACCCGCCGGGAGGGGTCTTATCACCCATTGCCGGATCCAGATGGCACTGGGAACAGCGGATGGGGCCGGGCACGCCGTCGCCGTCGGGGTCGATAAGAGCGATGTTGACGCCGCTCGAGTTTGTGGAATGCAGGAAGCCCATGGCTTCAAAAGATCCCAGAGCCGTGCCGGGATAGCCCAACTGCGTCGCTACCTTCAGATGGCAACTGCAGCACCCGCCAAAGGCGGTGGGCACCGTGACGTGGGTTTGCGCCAGAAGCGTATTGCTGCTGTTGTATACCTGGATGTTCCCCGTGAGATAGGGGTTGCGGTTGGGACCGCCCAAGGGATCGACCAGTGGCTTTGCGGTTGAAAGGCTGCTTACGTCCGGGTAGACAGGGACTCCGACTGCTTCCCACCACCCTGGAGACTTAGCCGTCATGTATCCTGAGAGCTTCGTTCCGGTTATGGGGCTCTGAATACGGCCGTTGGCGTCCTTGACGGGATAGGCCTTGAAACCGAGCTTGGGAGCGTTTGTCATCCAGTCCTTGTAATAGGGATCGGCGCTGAGGCTTGCGTCGGTGTTTTCCGCGATGCTGTAGGCGACCTTTATACCAGACGACGATCCCAGCACCCGTGGGTCCTCGCCGCCCTTGCGGAGTACCTGAGCGCGAATGGTGTTGTAGGGCGGAAGGACCATGAACTTCGAGAAGCTCGGACAGACGCAGTGCATGCCAAGATCGTTGCTCGCAAGGACGATCACTCCGGAATTGTTAACACTCCCGATAGTTGGGTTCGCGCCGCCGGTAACGATCACATCCAAAAAGGCAGTTCTTGTTACACCGCTCTGAGTGTAGCTGGCGCTCACCTTGACCGACTGATTTGCCGTTACCTTGTTGGCGGTTAAAACGCCGCTCGAGTTGACGCTCGCGTAGGTGGCAGGAGTTACCGACCATTTAGCGGTCACATTCTTGAAGGAGCCGTCGGTGAAAGATGCCTGTGCGGTATAGGTGGCAGTCGAGCCTCCACTGACCGATGCGGAACCTTGCACCGCAAGCCCTGCCAACGCTGCCGCTGTCGCGCCTGCGGGAGCGATGGCGACACTGGAGGAGGCGATCTTTGTCACAGCGCCCTCAGTGTAGCTTGCACTCGTGGTTGGCCCACCAACAGTCTCGCTATTCTTTAACGAGTCGCCTGTTCCAGCCCCGAGTGTGCCTCCCGAGGCGGCAATATCGCAAGCCCCGGCCGCGAGCGGGTCACCCGTGATCGTGAGGGGGCAACTGTTTTCAGAATCCGGAGTTACGGTCGCCGAACCAGATATCGTAACCGTTGGAATGGCTCCTTCGCTAAGAGACGCGTTAAAGTCCGATCCACTCTTGCCCGAGTAGCCCGCAATCCCGGGGGAAGCCGATGTCAACGAGGCCTGCACCAAAACTACGGGCACTAACGCAGTCATAAAAAAATGCTTCAGTTTCATGAGATTCTTTACTCCTTAAAGATACAAGCGCGTTGTGTCCTGCTGCACGCAGTGTTGAGATTTAGTTATTTTTCTCGAAATGATCGTTATGTGCAAAAGAAATGCCTACGCGAACACATTGCCGATATGTTACAACTTTGTGACAACGCAGGGATAGTTTAACTTTCAGTTTTATCAGGAGCAGGATCGAGCAAGAATCTCATTAGCAGTCCAATTACTTCATAGATTGTAAAACCGGGAAATGATACCGTCATGCCGTAGGCACTGACATACATTGCTGTAGGGTTTAGCCAACACTACAGGCAGATTCTTATAAATCGCATATGACATTAAAAGGTAGTACGCAGGGGGCCCAATCTGTTCTTGAATGGTATTCTCACAATATTTGCGTCTCTCGAGTCTTTGCAGTAGATTGGACTCGGGGTTGCACGATGCCGTTTGAAGGTTTGCAGGAAGTAAGCAACTTAGCGCAAAGAGGGGATCTCAGACTATACCCACGGGGAAATTCCGCCATGAACAGTTTGAAAGACGTCCTTTCCCATCTTAGTTTTCGCAAAGCGTGTAAACTCTTGGGGCCCGACGGGGACAGGCTGATCCGCACAGGCGGACGGTACGACATCGACATTGATGCTCAGGCCACCTTGCATGACGACGCGTTTCGGTTTCTCATGGGAAGCGCCCGGGTAACGATAACTCTGGATGGTACAGCCGGGCAGGCGCTTTGCATCCGTTGCACCAAGTGTGCGGAACCCTGCATCCACCAGGGTGCCGCGCTCTCCTTGATCCTCGAAGATAAAGTCGCATTGGGGCTGGCTGCTCCACCACCGCAGAGGGTACCGGTGGAAAACCTGAGCGGCGAAGAACTCATTCAGCAGGCCATCGCGGAGCGCCGGGAGCGGGCGTCAAATGAGAAGATGAAGTTCACCTCCGCGGACCCAGATTCCCTTTGGGCCGAATATTCCGTAACGAGCCTCAATTCGGGTAAAACCTACCGCGTATCTCTGCGCGGCAGCGAGCGCGGGGATTCTTATTGTTCCTGTCCGGATTTTCGTAAGAACACTCTTGGGACATGCAAGCACCTAATGTATGTGATGGACCAACTCAAGAATAAATTTAGCGCCAAAGCATGGAAGGCCCCCTATGAAGTGCGCAACATCGAGGTGCACCTGCTCTATAGGAAGGAACTGGAACTGAGGCTGCAGGCGCCCAAGAAGATCGAACGCAAGGTGCTGGAAGTGCTGCGCCCGCTGATGAACCGGCCCATCACCGACTTGCACGACCTGTTCGAGCGCATTGGCCGGGCGGGTCAACTGGGCCGCGAAGTGACCATCTTCCCGGACACCGAAGAATATCTGAACCGGCGATTGGTGCAGGAAGCCATCCGAAACAAGGTGGCGGCCACCCGCAAAGATCCGGCTCACCATCCGCTTCGCACTTCTCTTCTCAAATGCGAACTTCTGCCTTACCAATTGGACGGCATCGCTTTTGCCGCCGGTGCGGGTCGTGCCATTCTGGCCGACGACATGGGACTGGGGAAAACGATCCAGGGAGTGGGAGTGGCGGAGTTCCTCGCGCGGGAAGCCGGTATAACACGGGTTCTGGTGGTGTGCCCTGCTTCTCTCAAGTCCCAGTGGCGAATCGAAATCGAACGCTTCACCGACCGCCCCGTGCAGATGGTGCTTGGTGGAAGTGGCTCACGCGCTGTCCAGTATGCCGCGGATTCCGCATTTTTCACCATATGCAACTATGAGCAGGTGGTGCGCGACATCGATTCCATCGAAAGGGCCCGATGGGACATGATCATCCTTGACGAAGGGCAGCGCATCAAGAACTGGGAAGCCAAAACCAGCCGCACCATTAAAGGGCTTAAGTCCCGCTTCGCCCTGGTGCTTTCGGGAACGCCCCTGGAAAACCGGCTGGACGAGCTCTATTCGGTTGTGGAGTTTATCGATAACCGGCGCCTGGGACCGGCCTTCCAGTTTTTCAGCACTTACCGGGTGGTGGATGAGAAGGGCAAAATCCTGGGCTATAAGAACCTGGACGAACTTCGTGAACGGCTCAAACCTATCCTGTTGCGGCGCACGCGAAAGGATGTGATGCAGGATCTGCCGGCACGCACTACGGAAATCCGCCGCATTCCTCCCAGCGAGGAACAGTTGACCCTTCACAACGGTCACCATCGTATCGTTCAGTCAATCATCAC
>JBEKXG010000408.1:0-4907 GCA_049512295.1 Syntrophobacteraceae bacterium | reverse complement strand
CTGAAGAGCGAAGCCCCCGAGCCCACCCACCCACCCGACGGGACCATCCCGCCGCAGGGGGAATCGGTCATGGGTGAATAAGGGCTTGGATTGCCGTACTTCACGCCCCGCGAGGTTAATGCACCGAGTCTTCGGGCTTTGATTTAATTTTGTGCAACAGGGAGAATGAGGCCTCCTTGACAGCTTCGAGCAGAATGCGCACAGCTCCCGCGATTTCCTCCTCATTAGCACCCTTTACAAGCTGGTGCTCGGTGATCCTGATGGACCTGTTTTCCGCTATCCCGTCCAGGATGCGCCGGGCGCCACGGTCTCGTAAAATGTCTACGCTCTCGGAAAAAAGATAGTTTATGAGCTCGCCTCCGTCCGTAACTATGAACAGGTCCTCCCGTTCGCCGACCCTCCGCACATGGATTTCGATCCGCTCGCTATTCGGGAGAACCCAGTCAGTGGTAATAAGAAATCCGCCGCCGGTCGCCGCAACATCCCAACCTTGAAAGAAATCGCCGGCGAGCGCTTCCAGAATTTCAT
This sequence comes from Syntrophobacteraceae bacterium, assembly GCA_049512295.1. Taxonomy (GTDB): domain Bacteria; phylum Desulfobacterota; class Syntrophobacteria; order Syntrophobacterales; family Syntrophobacteraceae; genus SbD1. The sequence goes on along the minus strand of JBEKXG010000408.1, from coordinate 4,379 downwards.
TTTCATCCATTTTCGTTCTCCTGAATAGGCCCTATGAAAAACAGAATTGCATGATAAAATCGTTAAAAGAGAATATCTATAAGCCTGCGCAGACAAAAGTCAACTTGGTCCCCGGGGTTTTTCAAGCTCGAAAGTTATCCGAATTTGTGCCAAAATTGGCTCGGCAACCGGCCATGGTACATTTTCGTACTGCTACGGCGCTTTGCATTCCGTTGCAGGAACATAAACGGGATAGTTTGGCAGCTAGAATTCTCTTGTACAAAAGTTGTTATTTCAGTATGTTACATCCCAATGGACAGGTACCTTTCAAAAATCACATCAGGTGCTGCCTTATGTGGCGCGAATTCTGCTCATTGAGATTCTTACCCTCGAATGAAGATCTCCACTCATCAACAGGAAGCGTTGAGACACAGCTCAAAAAGATGCCGGACAGGCGATCAGGGGGTTTTGCGGTTGGAAGTGAACATCTCAGAGAAAAGTATTTTAATCTCAACATTAAAAAAAGGGGCAAATGAAATGAACTCATCGGGAATCAGGAAGAAGGTGCTGGCATGTGTGATTTTGTTCTTGACTATCTCCTTTCCCTTCATGGTTGCGTGGGCCGATGAACCGAAGGCGCCGGAGGAACAAAAAGCACCCGAAGCGGCCAAGCCATCTGCTACTATTTCAACGGATATCCTGAGCCAGTACATATTCCGCGGCTCCGCGCAATCCAAAGACAGCGCCGTCTTCCAACCTTCGTTTACGGTCACCTATGCCGGTTTTTCAGCAAATGTGTGGGGGAACTGGGACACCGCCCGTCACAGCAACAATCCCTTTATGCCCTTGCCGTCAGGCCAACAGAATAGCGCGAAGTGGAGTGAGACCGACTTCACCGTTTCATATACCAAGGAACTGTGTAAAGATTTTTCCGTACTGATCGGAAACGTATACTACGGCCTCCAAAACCCGATAAGCCCTTTCGACCAGGACGAAGTATTCGGAGGGGTCACTTATAATTTCCCGTGGTTCAGCGTAGCGTTTACTACCTACGGAGAGGTAACTCATTCCGTCGACGTGTGGTTCCAACTCGACCTCACCAAGAGCATCCCGGTCGATATGCTCTGTAAGGGGGCCACTCTGGACTTCGGGGCAAGCTTCGGGTACCTTATTCTTCTGCAAAATAATAATACACTGGACCTTGCAGGAAACACGGGGACCTACTCGGATTTTCATACCTGCCAGTTAACCGCCGACGTGAAGTTTCCAGTTAATAAATATCTAACCGTTTCCCCGAAAGTAGGAGTCTGGCTGCCGTTAACGGACGCCGCCTCGAATTTCCTGGAAGCCAGCTCGTTGGACTCGAATTCAACGCATTTTTACGGCGGCATAAACCTGACCGCTACGTTCTGACAGAAGCCGGAGACCGGACAGCGAAGATCGGATTCCGCACCCTGCGCGGGGTGTGGAGTCCGATTTTCGTTAACTCCGGCGGTCCTGGCCTATTTGCCATGTTCGGCGGCCTTGGCCTCTTTGACCCGCAGATATTTGACCTCTTTGCCCCGGGAATCTGTCAGGGTAAGCTTGTCTCCGGAACAAACGTCATCAAAAGACCTGCCTTCTTCATACTCCTCCTTTCGAGATTCCCATTCTCGAGGTTTTGCTTTCCGGGTCACGAAAAACCGCATGTTTCCGGGTTTCGGCAATTATAAGTGATTGAAATATCAGCTCTTCAAAAGCCGCAAACACGTGCGTTATTTTTCTCCATATTGTGAACCACTTCGTCGTATAATGCGTCATTAGCGTTATCCCTTGCGCGCTCCCTGTAATAATCGGTTTTCCGATTTGCAGGAGCAACGGGAAAGTGACGTAAAGTGAATTATTTTATTGAAAATACCGGTTTTTGGCGGCGGCAGAACAAAGCCGGCGTTAATGAACCGGTTCCGGTCGTCCAGGTGTTCGTGTCCATTCGGCAGAGGTGCTCACGCAATTTAAAAGGAGGAATTGATGAACAATCGAATGAAGTGGTTTCTTCTGGCGTTTATCTTAGTTGCAGCCTGCCTGACATCTGCGCTTGCGCCCAGCGCCGCGGCCCAGCAGGAGCCGGTTGTTGTCGGGCGCATTGCCTATATCGAAGGGCAGCTCCTGCGGTATGTCCCAGAGAGCAAGGATTGGGTCATTGTAACGAAGGACGCCCCATTCGGCTTGAATGACGCGCTATATTCCGACTCGGCCGCAAAAGCTGAATTCACCATGCCCAACGGCCTCCTGGTAAGGATCGGAGGAAGCACTCAAATGCAGTTGATCGTTCTAAAGAGCGATGTTTCAGAGATGGACGTCGCCTCCGGGGTCGCCCGGTTCTACAACAGGAACCCCAACGGTATGCTCAAGGTCACGACCCCCTTCGGCTATGTTTTTGCCGGACCTGACTCCACATTCGACCTCTACGTGGGTGATCAGTCGGTCGAAGTCCTTGGCCTGAACGGCGGAGTCGATTACTTCCAGCAGGGCACTAACGCCAAGTATGAAGTCATTCCCGGCGGCGCCTCGATACTTGCCGATGCGACTCAGGTCGCGGACGGTGCGGGTACCCTCGACGCTCAGTGGGATGACTGGAACGCCGGGCGGGACACCGTTCGGAGCAAAAGAGTCGAGGTCAGGGGGGAGACGATCAAGTACGTGCCGCCTCAGCTTCAGGACGAGGCCGCTGATCTGGATCAGTCCGGAACGTGGGAGAAGGTTACCTACCAGGGCGAAGTACGCGAGGTCTGGCGGCCCACGGCCGTCGAAGAAACATGGCGGCCCTTTACGGTCGGCAGATGGACGGATTATTACGGAGATCAGGTCTGGGTACCCGATGAGCCGTTTGGATACGTTACCCACCATTATGGCAACTGGCTGCTTGTCGATGGCAGATGGTACTGGGCGCCCCCTGCTCCGGTCGTCGAAGTCGCTGCCGGTCCTTCGATCGGGTTTGGCTGGTATCCGGGAAGGGTCGCCTGGATAAGCTCCGACGCAGATGTCGGATGGGTCCCGCTGGCCCCGACTGAAATCTATTATTCCAACCACTACTGGGGTCCCTCGGCTGTCGTTGTCAGCGCAGGACCCGCCGTAGCCATCGGAATCGGCGGCCTGGCATTCGCATCGGCCGCTGTGGTGGTACCCCAGGCATCCTTTTATTCCGTATCAAACTACAGTTCGGTACGAGTTGCAAATATCAACAGAACGACTATCGTCAATGATTTCCACGCCGCTCCGGTGGTCAACAACACTGTGGTCAAAAATTACAATCAGTCGACTGCGAAGTATAACTTCGTAAACAAAGCCCCTGAGGTAAAACCACACGCTACCGTGACCGAGAGGATCAGCCAGAACCAGCGGGCCGCAGCCACTGATGCCAAAAGCTTGTCGGCGCGGACTCTCAAGCAGACCACGGAAGCCGCCAAACCGGTGAAACCGGCGGAAAAGGCGGCTGTACCGGCTCCAACAAAACTGACCAACAAGCTGGTCCCGGCAAACCAGGTAAACGCTCCGAAAGACAAGGCGCTTTTCAAAACGACGGAAATGAAGAAGACTACCAAGCCGGTCACGGCCTCACCAGCGGCAAAAGCAGGAGGGGCTGCAGGGGCAGCACCTCCGCCTGCGCCCGGAGTGGCGCCTCCACCAAAACCTGGGGTAACGCCTCCACCAAAGCCTGGGGCAGCACCTCCGCCTGCGCCAGGGGTAACACCTCCGCCAAAACCGGGGGTAACGCCTCCACCAAAGCCTGGGGCAGCACCTCCGCCTGCGCCCGGGGTAACACCTCCGCCAAAACCGGGGGCAGCACCTCCGCCTGCGCCCGGGGTAACACCTCCGCCAAAACCGGGGGTAACGCCTCCACCAAAGCCCGGGGTAGCGCCTCCGCCAAAACCTGCGCCTGCGCCAAAACCTGAGGTGCGCACGAAGCCCGCGCCCGCGCCGAAACCGTCGCCTGCGCCTGCGGCGGCACGTCCTCCAGCGCAGCAGCAGCCGGATAAGAAAAAGCAACAGGGACAGCAATGATTTGCTAAGGGTTTTTGGCCGGTTAAATGAGTCGGGCCGCTTAACCTCGCAGGGCGTGGATAAGCGGCTCGATTCATTTTCACAATCATTGGAAAACTCCAGAAATCGCCCTTTCATAGCAGTGTCCATCTGCAAACACCGGATAAGACACCTCGCGGGGCGTGGAGATTCACGCGAGGGCAGAGAAGGTCGTTTTTGACGTCGAAGAATCCTGATGGAAACTATCAGTGTCCATCAGGAAACCCTGGATAAGACACTAGGAGTTTCCGATTCGGAAAGGAGGTATTTTTCGTCCTGGCAAGGAAATCGAGGGGTTGCGCGGAGGCGTACAAGAAATCCACGCTCTGCGAGGTAAGCCC
>JBEKXG010000407.1:0-4914 GCA_049512295.1 Syntrophobacteraceae bacterium | reverse complement strand
CATAAAGCAGGACCCGTCACGCAAGGTGGGCGTGAAGGTATGTCGCAAGCGTGCCGGATGGGAAAATGACTATTTACTGTATCTATTCAGACTTTAGGAAAATTTCGTGCGATTGCCCTGAGATGGATCGAAGGTGGAACCGAGGGGGCATGAACGATCAAGAGCCCCATGCCGGATGCGCTGCCTCAATGGGTGCCGTACGTCCTAGTGGACGACATTGCAGCCTCTACTGAAAAGGCCAAATCCCTTCGCGCTGCTGTCCTCGCCGATGTCACCGAAATTCCTGACATGGGGCGGTTCAGCATGCTCCTCTATCCGACCGGCGCGGCCTTTGCCCTCTGGCAGCCGAAGATGCACGCTTAGAGTCTCGGGGTCTCCCACGAGTGACACGGACAACGGGGTTGCCCGTGCGCGGAGCGCATGAGGTGAGGCGTGACTCAAAGCGGCAGCAAAGGTCGACTTGATCTATACCGCTTACCCAAACCTCCTGCCAATCCGGCCTTCGCCGCCGAACTTGCCTCGATTTTCATAGAATTATCCTTTGCGGGCGCCTGTGCGCTACGCGGCTGCCGGGTTTATGCCTTCCTGAGCCAAGGTTGGGCTACAGCTTGAACAGACCATAATCTGCAGGTCAGTACGCCGGCAGAATGATGTTCTCCGCAACAATCCACAACCGATCTAATTTCCCTGAGATCTTTCCTACTGCAAATATGGGCAGATACAAATTGTTACACATTGTTACCCGGCAGAGAAGATCCAATAAAAGGATCGATGTATTTCACAGGTACTTTGAGCGATCGGTTGCTCAGTTCAGGCCATACCAAATCGGTTGGTATTTGTTGGGAAAACTTGAAAAAAAGGAGATTCAGATGAAAATGGCGTTCAAAAAAAACAGTGTTGTCGGCATCCTTTTGGGGCTGTGCTTATTGACAGGGGCCTCCTTCCTGTATGCGCAAATTGGACGCCCATCGGAACCATGTTTCGGCAACCCCGAAGAGCGGGCTGCCATGGTTTCTTTGTATCTCACCAAGAAACTCGACTTGGATGCATCCCAGCAGCAACAGCTTGAAGCCATTACTCAGGAGTTGCTGCAAAAGGGAAAAGCGCTCCGCGAACTGCGAACGAGCGCCAGGGCGGAAGTGGTGAGCATTCTGCGGGCGGATTCAGTTGACATGCCGCGCATTCAGCTTCTTAAAGATCAACATCAGCAGGCAATCAATGATTTCATGACCGAAGCCGGTAATCGGCTGACTGAGTTTGTGAACATGCTCAGCCCCGGTCAGAGGCAGAGCCTTGCCAAATTAATCGAAGATAATGCCGGCAACTGTCCTTTGCGGTGAGAACCAACTCGTACCTGCCGGGGTGCGTGAGCGCTCCGGCAGGTATCCATGTTGCTAAAAAGGAATCGTGATGAAAAATGAGCACCAGCTTTTGAGTCTTCAACGGGAAGTCTCTTTGCCGAAATGGCTTGGCATGCGTTATCAACGCCCGGTTCGGGCTGTGTTAAATATGCTGCTTCGGTTATCATGCTGGTCGGCTGTGGTGTGGCTGGTTTGGAACCACGCAGTGTCGAATTTTTTCAATGGCGGCAGCATCGGTCCAATGCTGTCGTTAGGGCTCGGCGCCTTCCTGTATGCCATGTCGAGTATCCTGGACGACCGAGAACTCTGACGGGTCAGCGGGGATGATTCAGGCCGGAATTTCCATTTCAAACTGCGAGGAATAGGTCTGCTATGGGCCAAAAGCACCGAATTCTCATCATTGATGATGATAGAAAGCTGAACAAGCTGCTCAAGGACTATCTGTCCCCATTTGGATTTGAAGTGCTTGCGGCTGCAAATCCTGACGAGGGCCTTCGTTATCTAAAGACCCATGCCCCGGAGCTTATTATCCTGGACATAATGCTTCCGCACATAAATGGGTTCGAACTGTGCAAGTTCATCAGACAGGATCATACGGTCCCGATAATTATGCTTACCGCTCGGGGCGAAGTTACTGACCGTGTTGTCGGCCTCGAGCTTGGCGCCGACGATTACCTGGCCAAACCATTCGAGCCCAGGGAGTTGGTTGCGCGAATTCAGGCCGTGCTTCGCCGGTCCGCTGATATGCCAATGCCTCAGGTCCGCTCTTTCGGAAGGCTTAGCATCGATTCCAGCAGGCGAACAGCCTTGCTTGATGAACAACCGCTTTCTTTGACGACCAATGAATTTGCCGCTCTCACCCTTCTTGCACGAAACGCCGGCAGGGTCCTCAACCGAGATCGAATACTGCAGGAACTTCGAGGAATCGACAGCGAAGCCTTCAACCGGACGGTCGATATTACCATTAGCCGGCTGCGGCAGAAGCTGGGCGACGATCCCCAAAACCCCTCTTTTATAAAGACAGTTTGGGGGACCGGGTATGTCTTCGTTGGGAAAGAGGATTCGCGCAATGACACTTGACCGGCTTGGCAGGGCATTCCGCTCGATACATACCCGCTTGCTCCTGGTGATAATTGTGTCCGGTTTAGTAATCCTCATCCTGTTGCAGGCGGCGCTGTTCGCACATCGGAGAATACTTGCGGAAGCCTTTCAGAGCAGCGTCGCCCAGTATGCTCAATACCTGATAAAGGACTTGGGGTCTCCGCCGGATTATAACCGAGCAGCCGAGGTTGCCGGGCATACGGGAATGATCATCCATTACTCGTCGCCCGAGGCCGGCTGGTCCACGTCTGGTCGGGCCCCATGGTCTCACATCGAGCGGAATCTCAGATGGCAGGTGACCGGGTCAATTCGGGCCGGAGAGTTCCGTGGGCATCACTATTTTATTTACGAGGTAGACTCGGATCACAGGTTTTTGTTCGAAATAGTGGGAGGTCCCGACAAAGACCGGCGGCTCGTCTGGGTAGGTCTTTTTTTCCTATTTTCTGTGACTCTGCTGCTTAGCGGATCTTTTCTATGGATTAGACGAATTATGGCCCCGCTGCGCCCCCTGTCCCGGGGAGTGCGTCAGGTGGGGGCAGGCCGTTTGGATCATCGGGTGTCCGTCAATTGTCGTGACGAATTGGGAGAGCTTGCTTCCGCTTTCAATTGGATGGCCGAACGGCTGCAGCATCTCATTCGCTCAAAGGACCAGATTTTGCTGGATGTCAGCCATGAGCTGCGGTCTCCTCTCACCCGGATGCGGATAGCTCTGGAAATGTCTCCAGATGGCCCGCTGAGGGAATCCCTGGCTGAAGATATTAGAGAAATGGATCGGATGGTGACAACGATTCTGGCCAGCGCCCGGATGCAAAGCGGCAATCTGACTCTTAATTGTCAATCGGTCGACCTGATCTCACTCATTCGAGAGGCGACCAGACCTTTGGAAGATCAACCGCCCGGTGTATGCCTGCAGGAGGGGCCGGAATCCGTCGAGACTTTTCTGGACCCCGAGAAGGTGAAAACAGTCCTTCGGAATGTGGTCGGAAACGCGATCAAGTACTCTCGGGGGACAAGCAGCCCCGTTGCAATCAGCGTTAGAATGGGATTGGAATCGTACACCGTTGAAATCCAGGATGAAGGGATAGGAATACCGGAGCAGGATCTCCCTTTCGTATTCGAACCGTTCTACAGGGTCGATCGTTCACGCTCCAGGGAATCTGGAGGGTTCGGTCTTGGCCTCAGTCTCTGCAAAGCCATTATGGAGGCTCACCACGGCTCGATCTCCATACAAAGCACTATAGGAAAAGGAACGACCGTCCAACTTCAGTTCCCTTGCAAGTAAACCAGGGGGCTTTGCCGCCTGCCTGACCTGTGTTCACCAAAGAGGCCTGCCCGGCGGCGTGACGGCAAAATCCCGGATGGCCGTACAGAACTCAGCCAAGCCGATGCAATACAGGACAATGAGCGCATAAAACAGTAGCGTCAGGGAGGTGAACGGCTCCCAGAGAGCCGCGATCGGAAAACATGCTCATACTAAACCAGATCGGTAGTCATGAAATCGAAGGTGGACGGCAAGTCGAGTTCGAGGCGGGATATAAACTGAACGCTGATCCGAAGGTTTTTAAGATTGCACTCTTTGAGGTGTCCCCCGAATCTGCGGTCGGCGGTCAGGAAATGAAAGTGGAACCCGGGCATGCTGAGCGCTTTGATGAACTCTGGAGTATAGAAGCCGGCCAGGGTCCCGTACACGTCGGAAAATGTAAACATTGAGGGGCGCACTTCGGTTATGGGTCGATGATCGGGCTGCTTGGGCACTGACCACATCTTTATCTGGTTGAAAGTCCCATCGATTCGAATGCCGTAAAACATGTTTTCAGAGGGGATGATGCGTTCCAGGAGGGCCTTGAAATCCTGATTGTCGAGTTCCCAATCGATTGTTTCTACCGAGACGGGGTCAAAAAAAGTCGCGCAGGCAAAGGGGGTCTGAACATCGTCGCTCACCTCGCAAGTCTGCCCGTCCGTTCTTATCTGGTATGCCACTCCGTCGAGCAGCACCATTTCACCGTCAAGTTCGTTAAAAGTTCCCAAGCCGAAATCGCCGTGAAGTTTGACCTCTCCGATCGTGGCCGTTTCCTTGTATATGCCCTTCATCATGGCACTGGCAGGCGAGGAGAGGTAGACGGCGGCGCCTGGAGCTTCCCTCTTCAGATGTTGCTCCAACGCCCGTTCAATTACGGCTTCAGGGGCCATTGCGGCACGGGCGCCGGCTGATTCCAGCCTCTTGGCGACAGCTTTGTTCAGTGAGATGGAATAGACCTGCTTTTCTTCATCAAGTGGTCCGGTCACGGCTTCCTCCATTTCTGAATATCAAAGCAATTTATCAATATAATCTTTACAGGTTGGAGACCACCCGGTCAAGAAAATAGAAAGCATATTAGACAGAGCGTCTTTGGTTTGATATACGGCAATTGCCTTATGGATGACGAACTCAAAATGGTCGACTATGGCGATG
>JBEKXG010000406.1:0-4918 GCA_049512295.1 Syntrophobacteraceae bacterium | reverse complement strand
CAGACACCCCCTGAACCAAGCAGCAATACCGGCTTGGCCAACCCTCCTCCAGGTGCGCCTTCCGGTATCGCATAATTATTATCCATCAAGGTTTTCGCAAAACCGAGGCAGTTTCTGGCATAACCGCACAGGGTATTGGCAAACCCTTCGGAATCGGATATTTCCAGGTAAGGTTCGGCTCGGCGAACGGCAGCGCAAAAGGCGCCATAATTTTCCGGATACACCAGGTGCATCCCCATGGCCTTGGCGATCAAATCGCCTTCCCACCAATTGACCATGGACCACACGATCGGATGACCTTCCTGGTGGGCTTTTACGGCTTCCGTCAGCATTTTCTTTCCGAAATAACCGGCCTCTCGTGCGGTATTTAAGGTTTTTGCCGACTTCATAGTCTTAACGGCATTTTCTTTTCCCATAAGAACCTCTCGTTTCTCGCAAATTTGCCTCCGGCCCCGGCCCGCGAATCGTGATAAAACAAATTCGCAGCAGATCTGCTATACCTTCAGGATAACGGCTTCACCTTGTGCGAGGCCGCCGCAGATGGAGGCGACGCCATATCCGCCGCCGCGCCTGCTCAGTTCGCGAGCCAGCGTCATGGGGAGTCTGGCCCCGGACGCGCCAACAGGATGACCTATAGCGATTGCGCCGCCGTTAACATTAGTCTTATCCTGAAGTTCCTTCCATTTTTGGTCACTGCCGTCTGCAAGAATTTTCGTTGAAACGAGGGGCATCGCTGCAAAAGCTTCGTTGATTTCTATCAGGCGCATATCATCAATCGTAAGACCTGCCGCATGGAGCGCCTTGCGGATCGTGTACGCAGGGATTACCGCAATCCCCCTTGGTTCGGTTGCCGCAGTAGCAGTGGCTACAACTGTGGCTATGGCTTTTAGTCCTTTTTCCTCAGCTTTTTTTCGTGTCATCAATAGAATAGCAGTCGCTCCCGAATTCATGGGCGGCGCATTTCCCGCCGTAACTGTCGGGCTTCCGTAAATTGTCTTCAATTTTGCCAATGCTTCCAAAGAGGTTTTTCTTGGGGATTCATCTTTCTCTATGATTACCGGATCTCCCTTCTTCTGAGGAATGACGACCGGGGTCAATTCCTCCCCTATTTTAAACTTTCCCTCGTCGTAAGCTTTCGCATACAACTCCTGACTGTGTAGCGCCCAGGCGTCCTGCATTTCGCGGCTGACACCATATTCCAAGGCAACCTCGCCGGCATCGACGGCAACAGGGTTGAAGCCTTTTGCAGTGTATCCCAGCTCAAAGAGGCAATCGATCAGTTTAATGTGGCCTAATTTTGATTCCTTCCTCAGACCCGGTGCCAGATGCGGAGTCCTTGACATGTTTTCAGAACCGACTGCCATGGTGATGTCCGCTTCACCTGCCTTGATGCAGCGAACGCAGAGCCGTAACGCTGTCATCGAGGAACAACACGCTTTATCCAAGGTCATGGAAATATTCTCCGGCGGAAACCCCGCAAGGAGCGTCGCTTGACGGGCCGGCACATCCGTCTCCAGCGCCATTTCCGCCAGGATGGTACCTCCATAGTTGATTTCCCCCACCTCTTCAGGCTTGATCCCTACGCGCCGGATGACCTCTTTCATCACTATTACGGCCAAATCGATACTGGGGATATCCCTCATTGGCCCATCGAACCGCCCGAAAGGCGTTCTAACGGCACTCACAATTACTATGTCGTCCAAATTGTCTGTCTTTTTCATATTATACTCCTGATTCCAGATGGATCTCCCGACGAACAACCTTTAGAAGCAATAATCTTCGTCCTTTTCTTTCGGCCTGTTAACAACCGCTAATTTCTATTGGTTCCGGCCTGCCATAACGCCGCCGTCAACGTCCCAGATTGCCCCGGTTACCCAACCGGCATCATCTGAGAGCAGGAATACGATGATTGAGGCCACATCCTTGGGGGTGCCGATCCGTCCGATCGGGTGAAAACTGTTGAAGGTCTGAAGGACGTCGTGAATCTCTTCGGGCTTTACGAACGCTTCGTATATTGGAGTCTCTACTACGGCGGGGGCCACGGCGTTGACTCGGATATTTTTGTCTGCCAGCTCCATTGCCAGGTTTTGTGTCAGGGAGTGAAGACCCGCCTTAGCCATCGAATAGGCCGACGAAGGGGTGGCTTTGATAGCCTGATGCGCCCACATGGAACCAATGTTCACAATTGCCCCGCCTCCGTTTGCGACCATGTTTTTCGCCACTTGCTGTGTAAGGAAGAACATGGCCCGATTCAACTCCATATAAGCATCATAGTCCTCACTCGTGTGATCGAGGAAGGGTTTAGGTGAAAACACCCCCGCTGCGTTTACAAGGTATTTCACATCCTTCATCTCGATATCAACGTATTTGATCAGCCTTTCCAGATCCTCCTTGCTGGTGATATCGCTCCTGAATACGCGTACCCTGTTGTGATCTCCACATGCCTCGCGCGCGCGCTCCAACTTTTCCTGAGAACGGCCGACCAACGTCACCTTTACTCCTGATTCAACCAACATCCTGGCAGTCGCAAACCCCATCCCGCTGCCTCCTCCCACGATCAGTGCCTCCTTGCCCGCAAAGCTCATATTTTCCTCCTTCGATAACATTCGTTCTTAACGTAAGGCTTGCGCCGAAAGGGTGCTGTAAGATTTCTTGTGCAAATTCCAAAAAGGTAAATAAAGGCGGATTCCGGAAAGCAGTTGGTCTGAAAGCATCGCCGTGGGCAGGTTATCGTTCCTCGAGGATGTCAAGACCGGACCTGGCGCAAGGGGTTCCGGTCTCAGTCCCCACGCTCCGCGAGGTGCTGGAGGCCATGAACTGAAGGAGTCTCAGGTTTGTTACAGCGCAATTCCCGCCATGGCCCTCGCTTTCCAAAAAAACTTATCACTTTGACGGGAGTTACCCTGCAGGTGCAGCGACAATATCCATAGAGAATTCGAAACACGTCGTACCGCGACGGACGGAAATGGCAATATCCGGGGACCGCGCACAGCTCACTGCCAAGCCTCTGTCAAACAATTCATGGGCCCCATCGATGATGAGATTAAGGGTTAGCTGTTGTCTCACGACACCGGCTCCAACGGTCTGGTATCGGTAGGTTCCCGATAGATGCCAAGCGACATCCGCCTTCGGATTTGGCCCTGGATACACTAAAGCTGTCTCAACGTATGTGGCGATCTCCAGAATGCCGTTATTTCCTGCCAGCCCGATCCAACTACGATTGCCGGTGTTGCAAGATCAATGTAGCCGTACCCGTTGCGTTTGTCCCGGTAAATGAAAAAATTCAGGAGATCTTTCGTTTCCCTTTCTTGTGGCCTTTCATATCATTTGCTTCGCCTTCAGCTCTGCCTTAAGCCAGGCATAAACCACCGGCGCCGAGACCAAACCGGCTACGCCGAATACCGCTTCCATCGCAAGCATGGCACACAACAGCTCCCATGCTCGGGCATCCACCTCGGCGCCGATGATGCGTGCGTTGGTGAAATACTCGAGCTTGTGAATCAGGATAAGAAAAACGAGCGAAGCCCCTGCGACGCCCAGAGACACGCTGAGGCTTACCAACACAACCAGGGTATTGGAGATGAGATTTCCAAGCACGGGTATGAGGCCCGCAACAAAGGTGAACGGGACGAGAATCTTTACCATCGGCAGGTGAATCCCGAACACCGGCAGCACGATCACCAGGTAGAAGACCGTAAGGACCGTGTTGAGGGCAGAGATTTTCACCTGGGCAAAGACCACCTTGTCGAAGGCTTCCGCCAACGATTTCGACCGGGCATACAACTCGAAGGCAAATGGAGGCCAGCTATCGACGCCCGTAAAACGATGCAAGACGGTCATGCCGCCGATGATCATGCCCAAAAGGACATGGGCGAACGTCTTGAATCCCGCCATTCCCGCAGTAGAGATCTCGCGTCCGTGCTCCTGCAACAAGGTGGTGATCTGCTCTTTCAGGTCATTCACCGTATCCGGCAAAACGGATGACATACCTGCAGGTAAGGTGCGTTTCAGCTTCTCCAGGGTTTCGGCAACGACTGTGAGCAAACCGGCCATGCCATGATGCCCGCGTAAGGAGAACCAGAGGCCGAATCCCACGCCGAACAGCCCCAAAATTACGCCAAGGACAATGGCACCCAAAGCTGCTGCGTGCGCCCCGCCGCTCCAATGCTTGGGAAGCCGCGCGGCAAGCTTCACGGTCAGGACATGCACAGCAAGGCCTGCGAAGACTGCCGCCAACAGATGAAAGTGCAGCACGAACACAACCGATAGCGCGGCGAGAAGGTAACAGACGACTGGAGGACTTAACATCATGATGCACTCCTCTATGGACGGAATTAGTTGTTCGGATGATGTGCATGGCCGTATTTTATGCAGGCGGACGAAGATGGCAAAAGGGTCCCGGGAATCCGGATGGATGCCGATTGCTTTTTGCCTTATGGAGAGGGATGGAGGACAGCGCTGTGACCATAGCAGACGTTACGGAGTTGTCTGTTCATTGACTTGGATAGCCCTTCACCGTTCGCTGTCCGATCTCCTCACTCTCCCTTGTTCAAGATTCTTTCTGCTCACTGCTTTTTTCCGATATAATCTTTATTTTCCACTATCTGCCACTGGCCGGCCTCTTTGGAGTATTTCACCTTGTAACTCTCCAAAATACCGTGTTCCTTTATGACGGTTCCATCTTTCCCATAGAAGTTCATGTAATAAGAGGCGCCTAATTCTGCTGTATCACCGGCTGAGCCGACATAATGGACCTGGTAACCCAGCACTTCGACTTTGGAGTATTTCTGAAAATCCTTTGTCCTCTTTTCCCGGATGCCCTTAAAGTCACGTCTGCCCTTTGGAAGATATTGAACGCCATTGGGACTCCACTGCTTTAGATACATAGCAAGGTCAAGCTTTTCCCAGGCGAGAAAAA
>JBEKXG010000405.1:0-4921 GCA_049512295.1 Syntrophobacteraceae bacterium | reverse complement strand
ACCATCGGTTCGCTTCCGAACCTGGCGAGGCCCTGGAGGTATCTTATGCGATTGTAATGGGTGCAAATTTTGGTGGCCAGAATGGCTTTCGGCTCGTCCTGCCGGATTACGTACTGGTTCAGATAAGACTCCAGTTCCTCCGGTTTCATGTCGAACCTTATGTTATCCACACCACCCGGTTTCTTCTCGCTCTCGCTGGGATCGCTAGTATGCTCGGCGGCCATCATCGGTGAAATAACCTTGATCCGATAGCCATATTTTTTCGAAAGATAGTCGCTGAGCTCTTTTTCGAGCGTTTCCTGGTCAGGGAAATTTGGAGGCTCGCTCTGCATTGAGATTCCTTCCGCACACAAGATTAATCCGCAATCATTACATAAGATACGAATTCAAATATAAATTCTTTCGGCTTCACCTGCAATGACCCGATTCACGAAGGGGGCAATGCCGTTGACTTCAAGCCTTATGGTCGTGATGCCGGGCCACTGTTCGTCATCCCGGCAGTACGTCATCCCGGCAGTGTTCTTGAGCCGGGATCAAGAGCCGGGATCAAGAGCCGGAATCCATTATATGTTATCGGACCTTTTCGGGACAAACTCAATAAATGGTCTCGAAAGTGTGATTTATATCCAGCCTCGCAGCTTTAAAAAAAAACGGGAGACTTGCGCCTCCCTGGTCTACATGGGTTTAGTGCTTGGGACTGCGGTTCTAATCCCAGGCCAGAATCTCTTCGTCATAGAGGTTTTCGAGCTTGCGTTTGTGCTTGGCCTCTTCGTTTTCCAGTACCTGGAAGAGCATGGAAGCCTTTTCGTTCATGCATTTGTCCTTCCAGCCCGAATAGAAGGCGTGGGCTTTTTCTTCTTTCTTCATGGCAAGAAGAAGGGCGTCCTGGTAGGTGATGTTTTCGGTAAAGGGAACCTCGATCAGGTAGTCGCTGATCTTCAAGTCTTCCACCTTCTGGAGCTTTATCTCATTCAGGTTCAGCGAGTCCAGGTTCTTGAGCATATCCCTGTGGCTCTGCTCTTCGATAGCCATTTCTTTGAAGAACTCTTTTATGCCCGGATTCTTTGCGCGTTCGGCGCACTTCCGGTAAAATTCCATCGCTTTTTCTTCCTTTTCAATGGCGAAATCGACCACATCACTGACGGACTGGCAGGAAATTGTGCTCACTGGTGTCCTCCTGATAATTTGAATGGCATTCTATTTCTAGACTTCCTCAAAGAGGGGAACGTGAGAAAAGCTCGAAACCTCGACAATCCCCAGGTCGGTCAGTTTTAACTCCGGTATGACCGGAAGGCTCAGAAAAGACAGGGCCATGAACGGGTTGTCGAGTGTAGCCCCCCAGGCTTTTACGAGCGCTTTGAGCATTCTCAGCCTGTCCGATACCTCCGTGGCAGGCGACGCGGACATAAGCCCGGCGATCGGCAGCGGCAGAATCTCGATCAGGCCATCTGCGGCGGCGGCCATACCTCCGCCGGTTTCCCTCAAAGCGCAAACCACAGCGGTAATATCAGCATCCGAGACGCCCGCCGCAATGACGTTGTGCGAATCATGCGCAACTGAAGTGGCAATAGCTCCTTTTTTCAATCCCAGGCCGTGGACAAATCCGACCGCAGGGGGCCTGCCGGCGACGTATCGGTTATAGACTGCGGCTTTGAGCAAATCGCGTTCGGGGTCGCAAACAGCGTAGCCGTTTTCAATTTTGGGGTCCATGAGAAGTTTGCGCGTAAGCAGCGTTGCCTCCAGTATGCCGATTACCCGCAATTTACCTGCTTTGGCCGGGACGAGCAGTTGCTCGGAGGCTATCCCGGCGATACGCATGGGGCTTCCGGGCATGGGCGGCATGGGCCAGCGGACAGGATCGGTGAGCAGTTGGCCTTCCTGCGCAATTTCGATTCCACCCTTGAATACCCGCACGGGATTCCAGGGATTAAGGGTCGGACTGAGGTTGAAATCGGCGACAAATCCGGGCGCAAGCGCCCCGCGCCTTCGGAGGCGGAAATAGTTGGCGGGGGTCCAGCAGGCAAGCGTAATGGCCCGCACGGGGTCCATTCCCAGTGCCATCGCCTCGTTTACTATGGCATTCATGTGGCCTTTGCTTATGAGGTCATCCGGGTGTACGTCATCGGATACGAACATGCAATTGGGCCAAGTGGAGTCGTTTACGATTCCGACGAGCTTCTCCAGGTCTTTGGACTGACTCCCCTGACGAATCATGACCGCCATTCCGCGCGCGAGCTTCTCGGCCGCTTCCTCCAAGACCGTACATTCATGGTCGGAGCTGATTCCACCGGCAATGTAGGCGTTCAGGTCCCGGCCGGAAAGCCGTGGACAGTGGCCCTCTATGACCATATCCTGAAAGAGCAGGAGCTTGTCGGTAACCTGGGGATCGGTCCCGATCACTCCCGGAAAGTTCATCATTTCCGCCAAACCGAGCAGGTTTTCGTTGGGGAGCAGAGATTGCAGATCCACCGCCCTCAGGTTGGCCCCGGAGGTCTCGAGAGGAGAAGCGGGAACGCAACTCGGCAGATTGAGAAAAAAATCCAGGGGAAGATTTCGCGCGCACTCCAGCAAATACCGAATCCCGTCCAGGCCGAGCACATTGGCGATCTCGTGCGGGTCCGCCACCACCGCGCTCGTGCCCCACGGCAGGACTGCGGCGCAAAAATTGGCCGGGCTAAGAAGAGAGCTTTCGATGTGAATGTGTCCGTCTATGAAACCCGGGCACACATACATTCCATCCGCCCGGACGATTTGCCGGCCTTCGTAGTCGCCCCATCCGGCGATGAACCCGTCATGGATCGCCAGGTCTGTGGTCTCGATCCTCCCGGAAAAAACATTGACCAGGCGGCATCCTTTTATGCAAAGGTCCACCGGCCGTTGCCCCCTGGCAGCCTCGATCAGACCTGTCAAACGCGCCGTATCCATCTTCATAACCGCTCCAAAGAGTGAACAGTGAGCAGCGGACGGTGAAAAGGCAGCCTCTTTCCGCTCACTGTTCACTGCTCATTGCTCACTGTTCACTGTTCACTGGTTACATTTTGTACTTGCTGAAATCGGAGGGATCGAGTTTATCGAGCATTTCCGCCCACCGCTCCTTGTTTTTTTCGTCAAAGGAGGGTTTGGCCTCGTCTGATTTGAGGTATTTGGTAATTACTTCATCTTTTACGAAAATGGGCGCATTTGTGCGCAGCGCGATGGCGATCGCGTCGCTTGGCCGCGAGTCGATAGAGCTGACCTGTTCGCCGTTTCGGATGTGAATGAGGGCGTAATAGGTATTGTTCTTCAGCTCGCAAACCTCTATGCGCTCCACTTTGACTTTCAGGTGGTCGAAAAGGGCCCGGATCAGGTCATGAGTCATTGGCCGCGGGAACTGGATGTTTTCCAGTTCGGTGGCGATCGCCGTGGCCTCGAGCAGGCCGATCCAGATCGGAAGCGTAGTCTCATCGGCAATGTCTTTGAGAACCAGGATCGGCGTGTTCGAGTGAGGATCCATCACCAACCCGGTTACTTTCATCTGCCTGAACATGCTTTCCTCCAACCATGCGCCTCGGCTCTCACCCGGGCTCGATTCGGTAGAGTTGATAGGTTTACGGATTTCCTTCCGGCTGGGCCTTCGGCAGCACTATAACATCTCCTCTCAGGGAATGAGAATACGCAAATGCGATTTTCACGCCAAGAATTTGCCCTGCCGATGATAAAGCGGCTTCAAAGTTGACTATCCTGTTCTGGGACGTGCGTCCCGTCATCTGTCCGTTGGAAGCTCTGCTGGGACCCTCGACCAGCACATCGCGTGTCGAGCCGACCTCGGCAAGATTTTTAGCTAGTGTAACATCGGCCTGATAGCTCTGGAGTTGGAGTAACCGGCGCGCTGCCACCTCCGGGTCCACCTTGCCGGGAAATGAGGCGGCCCGGGTCTTCGGACGGTCTGAGTACCGGAAAGAAAAAAGATTGTCGAACTGGACTTCTTCCAGCAAGTCCATTGTATGCGCGAAGTCTTCTTCGGTTTCGCCGGGGAAGCCGACGATAACATCGGAGGTAATCGCGATTTCAGGGCAAATCCGGCGAAGCCGGCGGATTTTCTCCATGTAGCCAGTAGCCGTATAGCCCCTGTTCATCCGGGCAAGAATGCCGTCCGACCCTGCCTGCACGGGAAGGTGGAGGTGCTTGCAAAGAGAATCCGATTCGGCGAAACAAAGCATCAGCTCATCCGTAAGGTCCTTGGGGTGGGAAGTTGTGAACCGGATGCGCGCAATGCCGGTCTCCGTAGAAATGCGCCGGAGAAGATCGACGAAGGTGGTGTTTTCGTCGAGCCCCGTTCCGTATGAGTTAACGTTCTGGCCAAGCAGAAGGACCTCGCGGACGCCGGATTCATCCAGGCGCTTGATCTCTTCAAGAATTTCGCAGGCCCGCCTGCTCCGTTCCGGACCCCGCACGTAGGGGACTATGCAGTACGTACAATAATTGTTGCAGCCCTGCATTATGGTGACCGGCGCCGTTACGCCTGCCTCCGTAAAGATTTCCGGGCCTTCGGGCTCAGGGCTGCCACTATCTTGTTCCGGCAGGCAGGCAAGCCTGCGGCCGCTTTCCTGGACCCGTTGCAGCATCTGCGCAACAGATTGTACCCCCATTGTGCCTATAACCATATCGAGGTGATCGAACCTGTCGAGCAGTTTCTCGCCAAGCTGCTGGGCCACGCAGCCCCCCGCTATAATCTTGAGGTGCGGTTTTATATTCTTGAGCCGGCGCAGGCTTCCGATAAAAGAGTGGACCTTCTGTTCCGCATTCTCGCGCACCGAGCAGGTGTTGAGAAAAATGACGTCGGCTTCGCCGATGTCATCGACAGGCACATACCCTAACGGCGCCAGCAGCCGCTGGACCCGCAGCGAATCATATTCGTTCATCTGGCAGCCAAACGTGCGGA
>JBEKXG010000404.1:0-6448 GCA_049512295.1 Syntrophobacteraceae bacterium | reverse complement strand
TCTTCGCCGTTTTGCAGGGACTGTTTTATGAACTCAAAAAGGATGTGGATGATTTGGGCTGATTGGGTCTTCATGAAAATGTTTTTGGCGAAAAGTTCTTCCACGATATGAGCTTTGGTGAGAGTCATTGTTTGCTCCTCGGCACGTGAGCATAAGGTCCTGTCGATTCTGATAAATTTAATGGGCAAATGCGGGGTGAGACAAGATATACCGTACCAGCTGTCCAGACGCAAGGACAGAGCAGGGTGTTGGTTGAGTTGGGGACTGAATGGAGTGAGCGAAATCAGTCGATGATTGCCATGCGAGACTCCCGGGAGCCTTGCCCAATAATGCCGTTAACTGGATGTGCCGGAATCAGTCAATGCGAATGTGGAAGCCGAAAAGGATTGGAAGGGTGTCACTGTCAAACCGCCGCTCTGTTATTCTCCCGGTAATGCTTGACTTTCCCTCGAATGAGGTCTGCTCAGAGGAGTGTCCGGGTATCCGGCCAGCATGATCATGTCGTCCTGATGGTTCACATATCCTTCGAATACGTATTCATTCCAGTAATGCATGCCCGGACGAGGGTAGTTCACCTGTTGCCTGCTCAGACCGTGCTTCATGAAGCTGTTCTGTTTGCTTCGTTCCGTGTGGCATGAAAAACTGGGAGGTGATGCTTCCTCCGGATGATAAGTCGGCTTGTAAAGGTTGGAGCCAGGGTGGTGCACCATGCCAGGAAGTGGCGTGTGCATGTTGCGTCGGCTTTTTCCCTTGCTCGCTACTATCGCATAATTTTCGCCTGAGCCCCATACAATACCTGGGGCTGGGGAACGAGACCATCAACTGCGGGGAAGGGAGTGTGTCCTAAAATTGCAAAATGCAGTCTCATTGAGGTATAACTTGCACGTTGGATTTCGGAATCGTCTGGTTTTGCGGGCTTTGGGGTTTTTCCAGAAGTTTTTTCTGGCAGAATCCGACCCGAAAATGCGGTTTGGATGCATAGCCCACAACTTGATGCATTATTCCGGATGAGGCCAATTTGACAATAAGAGAGAGACCCTTAGCTTTTTCTTAAGCCATTGTTTTCGGCGAACATCTTCAGCTGTAAGCGCCACTTACTGCGCCGCGGCACTTTTGGATTATACGAGTCATGCAACAGGGAGTTTCAACAATGAACTCAAAACATAGATATGTGGCACTGATGATGATCATAGCCGCCACGGCCTTTGTCCTTTTATCGGGAGCATCGGAAACGAACGCGGCCTCCGATTTTAATAAATCCGACAGTGTCCCGAACCTTCATCTAATGCAGTTTGGATACCCCGGCGCGATAGCGCCAGGTCTGCTGCTGGTTGCAGGGCACGGCGGGGGATCGCACAGTGGAGCCAGTGACAGACAGGTTGACCGCGGCGGAAAAATCGACCGGTCCCCCAATTCCAGCGTGAACCACCCCGAGGCAGCTAACACTGGATCCGTCACGGGATCGACAGACAAGACGACATCGGGCGGCCTCAGGGATACGGATAAGCGGCCCGGCAACAAGATCGGTTCGGGATCTGGGGCGAAGCCCGATACGAAGGTGACACCACTCTCCCGGGCGGAGGATCGAGTACGACTGTATGGAATTATAGGGATAATGGCAATACAGTAGTAGTTACCACTGATACGGATAAAAACGGCAACCGAACCGCCAGTAAAGTAGAGGCATTTGATCCGCACGGGCACGTGGTATGTAGTGGTGATGGCTGCATTGCAAAGGATGACTAGGGACCCGGAGTGGCAGAGAAAGCACTGCGGCGCCCGCTTTGCTTGGATGGTCCGGGGCGCAGCTACAGGATGCCTTGACCTGGGACCAGGGTAAGGAGGAGACAAGGTGGAAAAAAGGATTTTAGTAAAGCCGTCAAACTTGCTGTTAGCTTTATCGTTAACCCTTCTGACATATTTTCTCTCAGGGCCGTCAATGGCCCAGGATCAGGCGCCCGCCCCACAGCCGATGGTTCAGGAAACCGAGTGGCCGGGGGTCAGTGTTGCACTCATTTCCGCGAAGTCCGCATCGGGAAACATGCTGGTAATAAAATTCAGCTACTCCAATAGCGGCGCAAAAAAGGTGGATATCCCCCTGCTCGCGAACATGCATGCAGACGAAAGTCTTGCCGATCAGGTGTACTACGTGGATGCAAAAAACAAGAAAAAATATATGGCTGTGAAGGATTCCGATGGAAAGACCCTGGGGACGGTCATGCGTCGCGATAATTTCTCGATCGAACCCGCGGGATCCAGAAACTGCTGGGTGCAATTTCCTGCTCCTCCGGCGGATGCAACTAAAATCTCCGTGTACCTTCCCGGAGCGCCGCCTTTCGAGGATGTTTCTATCCAGTAGAGGAGGTTCTCGATGCCCGGAAAGATTTCATCCGGCAGGAGTAAGCGGTGCCTCCTTCTGGTTTTGGGCGTTCTCATCCAGGCTGTGTTCTTACTGAGTGAGGCACAGGCCCAGCAAAGTTCGCAACCTCAATTGGGCCTTGTATTCAATGTCCTGGACCTCAAGACTCGGGTTCTGGATCTGAAGTTTCAGGTGGAAGATTTGAAGGGAGCAGCTCAGGAAGTCAAAGGACCAGCCAAGGATATCAAAGGGGCAGTCGAAGGCCTTGCGATGAAGGAGACCTCAACCGAAGTGAAGTTTGAGCTCTCCGGGGATATCCTGTTTGACTTCGATAAGTGGAACATACGCCGTGAGGCTGAGCCGACGCTTGCGAGGGTAGCCGGCGCCATAAGGCAGTATCGGAGCCCTCGTGTTCTGGTGGAAGGATTTACTGACGCCAAGGGTTCCGATTCCTATAACCTTCGACTGTCTCGGGAGCGCGCGGAATCCGTCCGGAACTGGTTGATAAGGATGGGCGGGGTCGATGAAGGCAAACTGAACGTCCAGGGGTGGGGAAAACAAAGACCGGTTGCTCCCAACACAAACCCGGACGGGAGCGATAACCCTGCGGGCAGGCAGAAAAACCGGAGAGTTGAAATAACAGTAAAGAAAGGATAGCGGTGGCGCCCCCGTTTGGTTCCGCAACAAGGGGTATAATCGCATGATACTGAAATCGTTGGCTCGGGCGATCACGGCCCGACTTTTGGCGAGAACTGCTCTGGCATTCGCTCTTGTGCTCCCGTTTGCATCCTCTGCCTCGGCCATAACCACGGTGACCATCGAGGGAACGACGGTGGTCATTCACGTGCCCATCGAGGTAGCCGGACTGACCTCGAAAATGAGTGCCACGCTCGCCGACGGCACAAAAACAAACGCCGGGGATTACCTGCAGCAGGGCGCGATGAAAATCTGGAACGACGCGCTGGCCGGGTTCAAGTTCGAATGTTTGTCCTTTCGACTCGATCTCCAGCTGATTCCGGTGGCTTGGGAAGCCCCGCACCAAGCCGGACGTCATCGCGTGCAATTCGAGATCGGCGATCCGCCGGAAAACTGTCCCCCCGAAATGCTTGAACGCTGGCGAGCAAACGTTTGGGATCCGACGGGCTCCGACGACACGGTACCGAACCTGGATAATCCCTTTCCTTTCACGCGCGATGTGAACGGGCATTGGTTCCAGCCCTCTGCAGATGTTGTCGCTCATGAAGTCGGGCATGTGCTCGGATTGGGGGACGACTATTTCAGAACGGCGAATCCCGACGGCACATCGAGCGTCACCGGATACAAGCCGGAAGCGGGCGGAATCACCTATGACGCCGGAGGCAAAGGCACGGGCACCTTTACAACATCCGGGATAGGTATTCCGGACCCCACGGCTGTTGCCCGCGTTATCTTGCAGATGAAAGCGGCGGGCATCCTTCCGCAGTGCTGGAAAGGTACGCTGAACGCAGAAGCCGTTTTCAGCTTTCCCGAAAATGGTCCCGCCGGTAATTGGCTCAAGTGTACGGATGCTTGGGCCGTGGAGACGACCGTGATCACGTCCAGCGATGGTACGTTGAGTGGTGCGGCCATGGCACGGCGGACTGCACAGGTTAAATGTGATCGTCCCGCGCCGGTGACCATGGTTAGTGCAATGGGCTTCCGGATCGAAGGCAAGCACGAAGCCACGGCGTTGCACCTCCGGTTCGTCTCGGATGGTGTGCACGAGCCGCCCGGTGGAATCGACATGACCGGCTTCAGCGCGCTGCTCGGGGGCATCGGAGATCCGAAGATTATCGATCTTCCGATCATAGGGAAAAATGAGGCTAGCGGCCCGGTCAATCTTGCATGGGTGATGCGGAGCAACAGACGAAACGCGTCGGGTCACTTGGTGCTCGAATGTGCGGCCTGCTGATGCTCTCAGCCTGACAAATTTCACCAAACTACCGCTGCTCCATGCGGTAGTGAAATAATATTTCCATCCACCACACCGGACGAGGGTAGAAAATGAGATTTAGCAAGGTAATTTTTTCGTTGGTCATCCTGATGTTCATCGCTCCGGCCATCGCTGGTCAGCCGAAGGAGTTGCGAAGCTGGACCGGCGCAGAGTTCAAGCAACAGTGTGCAGCTAACGTCAGCGGGCAAGGCGATCCGACGGCGTGCAACGACTTCCTGCTCGGCGTCAACAACGCCCATTCAATGGCGGCCGGAGTCTGGAAGAAGCCGGTTGCAGAATACTTGTGGTGTTTGCCCGATACGGTGAACGCCTCCGAAGTGGTCAAACCGATTCTGGACCTCATTGACCAGAAACCCGAACTTGGCGCACAGCCTGCCATTGTGGCGATATACGGCGCGTGGGCAAAGGCATTTCCGTGCAAGCCGAGATGAGGCAGATGATTTGCATCTGGTAGCCCCCTTCGATTATCAGGATAACTGCCTTTTATCCACAATGCGAGATGACATGGGGGCCTAGTTGGTCAAGGCCGACACAGGCTCCCGAGGCCTCAGATCTCGACGAAAGTCATTTGGGTGTAACTCATTGAGACACTCGGAGTTCTCATCAAGACCGTTATCGATGGAACACCGGGATTTGAAGCCTATTTTGCAGAGACAGTCCATGATTTAGAGACACTAGGACGGCATGTCCTGGACGGCATCTGTCGTTGCGCAGGAACTGTAGTTGTTTTGCAGGATAGGGGCATGGTCATGAATCTGGATCGCACCGAGTGGGGACACCGATCATCTGTGTGGGTCAATCAAGAGGTAGCAATCTTGGCCTATCGCCAGTTTTTCGAGGCTAAGAAGATCCCGATTCTCGCTTTCGCAGAACCCAACCTAAAACTCGAAGGGGCCATGACAGCCTTAATAGTCAATCCTCGGCCGACTGGCCCCCCTCAGGATATGGTAATCGCGTTGAAAGCATGGTTAGCAGAAGCTCACTTCAGTGCGGGGTCCGACGATGTATTCGCTACGAAGTGGAATGGGCTAACGGATGATGCGAGAAAGGTCGTCTCCGGACTCTTGGCGGAGGGTGGCTACAATGTCAAGGAATCCTCAGTTCGACATGCAGTCATGAGGTTATTTGGCATGGCGCGGGAACTCGCGAGCAAAGCAGTTCATGAAGCACGGCTTCAATTCATTGCAACTGATCTTGTTAAGCTGATCCCAAATAGCCATTCGGGTGACGAGCTATCGATTCACCCAACCTGGGAGTTCCAACTTCGGAGGCGGATAGCTTCGTGGTTCTCAGAGCAAAACCATAGTAGCAAACCTACCTGAGGCGAGTGATACTCACCTCACGCCCCCGCATATTCGGGATGGGTTCTTGTGATATTATTGCGCAAAAAACTTCTGGAACAACCCCAAAGCCCGCAAAACCATACGATTCTCCAATCGAACATGCAAGTGATATGTCAGTGGGCTGGTCTGGGCAGTTTCAGGAAGCACCACCATTTCCGGCAGTTGATTGTCTTGTTTGTGCCTGCTGGCTGGCATCAGGGGAAATTTTTGTGTTGATGCTGATCTGGGCTGCTGAAAAGCTGAGAGGACATGATGCTCGGGTTGCTAATGCATAATGAGAGCATAGTTGAGGCAAAAAAGGCGGCTTGGCTGGATAAAAGGGAACCAAGCCGCTTTTTGAAAGGGAGAAAGGTCAAAAATCAACGGATAAACCGGGTTTTTTCCAATGCATCCTTTCGATACACCTGCAACGGTTCACCGCTGGGTTTGCCGAGGCACACCATCGCCAGAGGTACTTTCCCAGATTCCACGCCCAGTATATTTCGCATAACTTCAGCTTCAAACAAAGTGAACCATAGGCTTCCAAGTCCCAGAGCATGGGCCGCAAGAAGCATGTTCTGAACTGCCGCTGCACAGGCGTACTGGTAAGCAATCCTGCCGCCTTCCATAAATCTATCTGCCCCTGTTTTGTCTGGATCTCCCACTACAGCCACTATTACAGGAGCAGAGAGCAGAAAATCAACATTGTAGCGTCCCAACCATTTCCAGCCGCTCTTTTGAAACAAATCCTGCTTTAGTGTTTCGGCCTCCGAGAAAATCGTTTTCTTGGTTTCC
>JBEKXG010000403.1:0-4969 GCA_049512295.1 Syntrophobacteraceae bacterium | reverse complement strand
CGTACCGGCGCGCGTGGCCGGTTCGGTTTCGGTTCTGGCGACCACTGAGTTTCCTTCCGGAATTTTTTACATCTCCGCTTCGCCCGTGGACGCTCCGAACCTGGCTGAGAGCTATTTTCTTCGCAGGACCTATCCATTCGATCTCGTGGCATCCGAGATTTACGCAAAACCTTTTGACCAGCCGCTCCACAGCAGCGTCAAGCCCCTTTCTCCAACGCCAAAAGGCCTCTACAGAGGTTCTGCGCTCCTCGGCCCTTCGTTTCTTCGAAGCATTGCAGAATGCGCTGCGGCTTTCGAACGGATTCTGGGCTACCCCCAAGAACTCGGCTGGGTGAGGGGAGACGGGGACCGGCCTGTCATAGTAAATGTAAGCCCCGCTCGTGGACTGGACGGCTCAGCCGGAATTTTATCCGATCCTGCAGATTCGTTCGAGCGCGCCGATGCGCTCCTTACCGGAGGTGAAACGGTGCAGATGGGCGTAGCGGCCGGCCTAGTAGTTCACGTCTCGGAAGACGACCTGGACCGGTTCCCTCACGGCGCGGTCGCCGTAGCCAGGCAGGCAAGCCCGAAGCTGAGCGCCATACTGCGCAGGGCATCGGCCATCGTTACCGAAATCGGCGCTTCGATCGGGCACCTGGCCACCATAGCAAGAGAACTGCGCATCCCGGCCATCTTTGGCGCTTCGGGGGCAATGGAGCGTTTGCCGGAGGGGCTCGAGGTCACAGTGGACGCGGGGGAGAAAACCGTCTACCGGGGCATTATCGAACATCTTCTGGACCCCCGCGCATGGGGCGCTGAACTCTATCCGACCGATCCCGAATACGTTGCGCTCCGCCGCCTGCTCCGCTGGATAATGCCTCTCGATCTCATAGATCCCGAGTCCAGCGGCTTTTCCATCGACAATTGCCGTACTTATCACGACATCATTCATTTCGCTCATGAGAGGTCCATAGAGGAACTGCTCAAAATTCAGGACCGCGGGCCCGGTTTGAAAAGTCAGTATGTACGGAAGCTCGAGATCGACACGCCGATCGATCTTTTCGTGCTGGACATCGGTGGAGGGATCTCCCCTGGCGCCGGCCCCAGTGTCCGAGTGGATGATGTCATTTCGAAGCCTTTCCTTGCATTCCTGCGTGGACTGACTCTCAAGGAGGTCTGGAACCGTGACCCCGGCTCCCTTGGCTTCAGAGAAATAATCTCAGGGCTTGACCGCACTTTTGCGGCCTTAATGGAGACGCCTGAATACGCCGGCAGGAATCACGCCATTCTGGCGGAAAACTACATGAATGTCGGTCTTCGGCTCGGTTACCATTATAGTGTTATCGACAGCTATCTAAGCGGCAATGTTAACCAAAATTACGTTTACTTCCGTTTTGCGGGCGGATTTGCCGATGAAAATCGCCGGCGGCGAAGAGCTGAACTCATCCGGGCTATCCTGGAGCAATTGTGCTTCAAGGTTACTGTCAAGGGCGATCTCGTTTTGGGCAAGCTCAAACTGGCCGGCAACCCGGAGGTTATCTCAGCTCTGAGGGTCCTCGGAGAGCTTACAGGGTTTACCCGGCAGATCGACCTTTCGATGGATTCGGAAAGCAAGGTGGAGCATTTCACGAGGCTATTCCGCGAAAAATCCGGCTGCGCCGGGATTCCATCCGTGGGAGAGGAGAAAGCTCGTGCGTAATCTGTTCGCGGCAATATTTCAAAAATGGCGCGAGCGGCGTCTGGTCCGAGCGGCGGAACTGCTGGAAGCCCTTAAAATCCGGTATCACACCTTCCGCATTCTGCTGGCCAACAATGAGTATGCGCTTGACCTCATGAGGTCCCTGGATCAGTCGCTGAGGTCCGGGAGCACCGATTTACCCGAGGTAACCGAGGAACTTCTAAGCGTCACCTATGAGCTTGTCGATGGGCTGGACCGTCTGAGTGAAGGCCGTCATCAAAAGCTTTTTGAAACTCACCACAATCTTGCCCGCGCTATCCGGGAGGCGCTCGACACCCTGATGGCGGCGGGAAAATCCCACGGCCCGTCTTGCATTTTCCTGGATGATCTCACGGCCGAGTTCCGGGGGGAGGTTGGTGGAAAGGCCGCCCCCCTCGCCCAACTGCGCAAGGCGGGCTTTCCCGTGCCGGACGGTTTTAGCGTGACGGCGAGCGCCTGTGAGGGAATACTGTCGGCCAACGGAAACGATCTTTTCATCCGGCAGAGGGCGCAGAGGCTCGAGGCCGGGTACAACCGGGGCGCGGACTTTGAAGCCGATGCCGAAGAGATACGCCAACGCATTCTCGACGGTGTCCTGCCGGAAGGCTTCGAAAAGGAGCTTCGCACCTCCTACGAACGCCTCGCCGGTTCAGAGGGAGCGGCTATATCGGTGCGCAGCAGTGCGCTGGTCGAAGACCGGCCGGAACACTCCTTCGCCGGTCAGTTCAAGAGCGTGCTCAATGTGACCTCCTTCGATGCGTTGAAGCAAGCGCTCAGGGAAGTCATCGCAAGCAATTACAGCGCCCGGTCGATCTCCTATCGCCTCCACGCCGGACTTTCCCTGGCCAGGCATGATATGGCCGTTTTATGTCAGCGAATGGTGCAGCCAAAGTCGGCGGGAATACTCTTCACTATTGACCCGGCGTTGTCTGAAAGCGGGCGTATGCTTATCAGCGCGGTCAACGGGCTCGGGGTCCAGGCCGTGGATGGGAGCGCTCCCGCTGACATCTACCGGCCTTTGAGGGAAGGGATGGACACCGGGCCGATGAGCGATTGGGCGCAAATTGCCGAAAAGACTCACCGGGCTGCAGCCAAGGCCGAGGGCGGCATTGAGGAACGGGAATTATCCGAAACCGAACGCAATCTCCCGGTGCTTTCGGAAGAAGAGATTCGCGCTCTCGTTCGCCTCAGCCGCAGGGTGGAAAGCCTGATCGGAAGACCGCAGGACATCGAATGGGCGATTTCGGAGCAAGGCGATATCCTGATCCTGCAGTCGAGAGACATCCGGCTTGCCCTCAAAAGCAGGCAGGCAGCGGAAGCTGCGCGGGGAGAGGCGCTTCTGAGAGGAGGGGTCTGCGCTTCGCCGGGGCGCAGCGTGGGTAAGGTAAAAATAGTGCGTTCGACGCGTGATCTCGAGGCCTGGCGGCAATCGGCCCGCGAGCCGAGCATAATGGTGCTTCCCCAGAGCATGACGGATGCGGCCGGATGGCTCCCGGGGTTCGAGGGCGTGGTGGTCGATCTGGGCAATCCTGCGGATCACCTGGCCTGCGTCGCCCGGGAGTACTCCCTCCCGATGTTGACCGGGGCAGGCAAGGCAACCGAGGTGCTGAGGGACGGCCAGTGGGTGATTCTGGACGCCGACAGGGCCATGGTCTTGAAGGCGCCCGAGGAGGTATGGTCCGGCGTCGCGCTCACGCAGATGGACAAACCCCTGCCGGAAGCCCGCAGAGCAAAGCGCAGCGATACTTCACGCCCCGGTGCAGTCCAGTTGCGGCAGATTATAGAACCCTTAAACCTGACCGATGCCTACGGTCCGACATTTTCCGTCCAGGAATGCCGCTCGCTTCACGACCTTATACGCTACACGCACGAAATGGCGGTCCTGGCGATGTTTCAGACAGGAGACGACATTCTGGAGTCGGCGGAAGTATTGGTCCGGCGTTTAGAGAGCACCGTGCCCCTGCACTTCCTCATGATCGATCTGGGCGGCGGTATAACTCAAACCGGCTCAAAAGGATTCAAGGTCCGGCTGGAAGATATTGTATCGCTCCCCCTGCTGGCGCTCTTGAGGGGAATTTCAACGCCGGGGCTCCGGTGGAGCCAGCCGCCGCCGGCAGCCGCTGTCTCGGGGCTTTTTTCCCGGTCCCTGCTTGACGCGGGCAGCGCCCGGCCGGTAGGGCGGCAAAACTACGCACTGATCACACGGGATTATCTCAACCTCAACGCTCGCGTTGACTATCATTTCGCCATGGTGGACGCAGTCTGCGGCATGAATCCACGGGAGAACTACATTCGCTTCAGGTTTAAAGGGGGCGGCACTATCGCGGTGCAGCGGGAGAGACGGGCAAGGTTCATCGCCGATGTGCTCGTGGCGAACCACTTCTTCGTAGACCAGCGCAGCGACCTGGTGACCGCGTCCATCCTGGAGACGGGGCAGTCCGAAACAGAGGAACGGCTGGTCATGCTCGGAAGGCTTTTCGGCTTCAGCAGGCTGCTTGATGCTACGATGCGTGACGACACCATGCGTCGAAAGGTGGCAGATGCATTCCTGGATGGCGACTACGCCCTGGATAGTCTCAAGGAGGAACTTGCCGGAGCCTGAGTTGGGTGATGCCTTGCCAAACCTGATACCGATTTCGCCCCATGAGCATGACCGCCGAAATGTGGGAAGATTACAGGATTTTCAAGGAGGAGCGATTGCTTTCAGAGTGGCGCAAGAAGTGGGCGGCGTATTTGCCGGAGCCTGATTGAAAAAGTTGGCGGCGCCTTGGGCGCGTGAAAGCCCAGGGATATGACGGATGTCGCTCGCACCGCTACGGCGCTTTGTGAAGCGTGCGACGCGGGCGTTACCCACATACCCGCATAGACCCCACCAAAAGCGGCACATGCGCCGGCGAGCCAAAAAAGCGAGTAAAAACAACTGGCGAAACTAGACAGTTTGTTGTTCTGTCCATATTCTTCAAATTAAGCTTCCGGCCATCATGACAATTAGTGTGATAGCCAAAAATCAGTTAATCACTTGTTAGCGGGTCCCCATGCTTCCGGCGGTCTCGATCCATAGGTGCGGTGGAAAATCAGGGAGGTTGGGAAGTCGTTAACGTCTGAGGAGGCACAATTCATGGCAGAGTTTAAAGTCATTGTAATTACCCTTCGGCGACCAAAGTCCAAACCTGTAGATGAGATGAGAACAGACCCGTTGTGGGAGTTTGGCAGTTTTGGATGTACACGCTGTCATTCATCCAACCTCATGAATCCGCAAAAAATCGATTTGCT
>JBEKXG010000402.1:0-4994 GCA_049512295.1 Syntrophobacteraceae bacterium | reverse complement strand
ATCGGTCTGCTCCGGCGCCTCAAACCCGGACTCCAGCATCTGCGATTCGGGAATGCCGGCCTCCTTCAGCTTCTGCCTGGCCTCCTCCCAGCCTTCGCTTCTGACCAGTTCCACCAGATCATTCTTGCCAACATAATCCCGGACAACGGAGTCTATTATTTGGTCAAGGCGACCCTGTGCGTTCGATATAGATACCACCCGCATCAGGAAAAGCAGCGGGTCCTTTACGCGCCAGCGCGCTGTGGTATCCACCCAGATTAACTTCTTGTCCCTGGTTGTAATCTGATCGGGACGCCCGTCCCATTTCATTATGCGTTTTTCGAAAAAATTAGCCGTCTGCCACGGGAACTTAAAATGAAGTCCCGCCTCGGTGATCGGCTGCCCAACCGGGCGGCCGAATTGCGTGATAACCACCTGCTGGGTTTCACTCACCACGAAAAAGCAAGTTCCAGCCGCTATTACCAGAACGATGAACGCCGCTGCACCTATTTTGGCCCCTCGTGGAACCATAATATTTCCTTTCCATGTCCAGCCACCGGCACTTACTGGCCTTTAGGCTGCGCCTGAGGGCTCTGCGTTTTTCCACCCTGTTCGCTGAGTTTGTTAAGATCGAACAGCGGCAGAATGTTCTTTTGGGACTCGTCAACTACGAACAGATGGTCTACTCGCCCCATCAGGGCTTCGAACGAGTCGAGGTACATTCTGCGGCGGGTTACCTCCGGAGCCTTCTGATACTCGGCAAGAATATCGAGAAAACGCTTAGCTTCGCCTTCGCTCCGGTTCACGCGCTCCAGGGCATAGCCCTCGGCCTGAGTAACGGTTTGCCGGGCTTCGCCGCCGGCCCTGGGAATTTTCTGGTTATAGGCCTGCTGCGCCTCGTTTATCATCCGCTCCTTTTCCTGCCGGGCTTCGTTCACCTCATTGAACGCGGGCTTTACAGGGTTCGGAGGATTTGCGTTCTGGAGCTTTACCGCCACGATCTGGAGGCCCGTCCTGTAGAGGTCCATGATTTCCTGGATTTCAACCTTGCACTGATCGGCTATCGAGGCCCTGCCGACTGTCAAGACCTCGTCCGAATACCGATTTCCGACGATCCGGCGCGTTACGGATTCAGAGATATCGTCCAGGGTCGCCTCTACTCCGCTGACCTTGAAAAGATACTCAACGGGATCTTTTATTTTATACTGAACCGTCCACTGCAGGTTCACAACGTTGAGATCGCCGCTGAGCATGAGCGACTCTTCCTCATACCCCTTCTCCACGAACTGGGAGCGTACATCCGGCTGCACCGTGCGGTAGCCGTATTCGCGCTGAAGCACCCGTCCGGTTACTACCTTGCTCACCGAATCGATGCCAAAGGGGATTTTGAAATGGAGCCCCGCATCGGCCGTGCCTATATATTGGCCAAACCTTTGAACGACCGCCGTCTCCTGGGGTTCGACGGTATAATACGAATTAAGCCCGACAAGGATGACAACGACGAGCGCGACTATCATAACAATCAGGCGGAGGGAAGTTGGAGGCGAAGACCTGAACCGCTGCCTGAGCCACCTTAAGACCTCTTCGATGTCCTGCGGCGGACCGCCTCTTTCGGGTGCCCGTCTTCCGGGCGGCGTTTCCCAAACCATGATAGTTCTCCCGGCGAAAGCCCGCGGCTTTCGCGAAAAAGATTTGCGCGACCTACAAGTCCCTTTTGTGCAGGACTTAGAAAATGTACGCAAAGACAACCAGAAGGCCGGCGACAAGAAAGATCAGCCAAACGCCCGAGGCTGGGAAAAAGATTCTTGCAAGCAGAACACCAAAAACCAATCCAGGAATGATCCTTGTGATTAGGACCAATCGGGCGCATATTTCTTTTCCCCAAATCAGCAGCCGGGTTTTCTTAGCTGGGCCGTCTAAAGCTGAACTTAAGAAGTCTAATGGGGTTGCCGGGCAATGTCAAGAATATCACAAGAAGTCCCGGTGCCGCGCCTTCCGGTCATGCCGGACCCGGCCGGCTGAGCTGCCGTTCCACCGGGCATCAGGGGCCGCCGCCCGGGACAAAAGTGCCCTGCGGAAAGGGGCGCCGCCGTGCTGAAGTCAATTCTACCGCCAGTTTAAAGCGCCTGAGAATCAATCGTTTTTAATGCCCGTGAAGTGTGTTATTAAAGAGTTGAATTCGGGGGGCGTTTTCATTTTCTCGGTTTTTTGGTGATCTTTTCAGGAGGCGAGAGGGAGCGGTTTTGCTTTCCGCGGGCCGTTAAACGGGAGATGAGGGGCAGGTGTCGGGTTTTCAGCAATCTCTCGACTATCTTTACGGGCTTCAGAAGTACGGGATCAAATTCGGCCTTAACTGCACGGAAAAACTTCTTGCGCGGGCCGGGAATCCGCACCGCAAGCTCCGTTTCATTCATATCGCCGGGACCAACGGCAAGGGATCCACGGCGGCTATTCTTTCCCGAATTCTGCGCAACCACGGAATCAAGACAGGCCTATACACTTCACCCCACCTCGTGCGCTTTACCGAACGCTTTCGGATAAATGACGGGGAGGTTTCGGCAGAGAGGATACTCAGGGTTTTTGAAAAAATCCGGGATACCCTCGATGGGAGCACACTTCCGACTTTTTTTGAAATGGTGACCGCGATGGCCTTCCTCTATTTCGCCGAAGAGCAGGTCGATTTTGTCATTGCGGAAGCCGGGATGGGAGGTCGTCTCGATGCGACAAACGTCATCACGCCCGAGGTCAGCGTGATTACCAATATTGGTTTCGATCACCAGGAGTTTCTCGGTTCGACCCTGTCATCGATTGCCCGCGAAAAGGCGGGAATTATCAAAGAGGGCGTCCCTGTGGTGGCAGGTGCCCTCCAGCCCGTGGTGCAGGCGGTATTGAAAACCACCTGCATGAATAAAGCCGCGCCCCTGTACCGGTTCAAGTCCGATTTCCGCGTGAGGCGCAACTCAAGCGTGTCCTTTCAATACCGAGGCATCAAAAGGCAGTTTCCGTCCCTCAGCCTCAATCTGAGGGGGCCGCACCAGGTGGACAACGCGGCGCTGGCCCTTGCAACCCTCGAGGTTCTCGAACAAAAACGCCTCATTTCACTCTGGCCGGGGATCTTGGAGCGCGCAATGCTCGAGGTGAGATGGCCGGCCCGGCTGGAGGTTCTCGAAACAAACCCGACAATCGTGCTGGACGGGGCGCACAATCCGCAGGGCGCCGAATCCCTTCGCGATGCTCTGAAGGCAAGTTTCACGTACAAAAAGCTTCACCTGGTTATGGGAATAATGGCTGACAAGGACATCATGGGGATCCTTAGACGTTTGCTCCCCATGGCTGAGACCGCAATCTTCACCAGGCCGCGGTACGCCAGGGCCGCGAATCCCGACGACATTCGCAAGATGGCCAGGCCTTACATACAGAAATATTACGTAATCTCCGACCCGGCTTCCGCCATTCAGGAAGCGAGGCATCTGGCCGGCCCTGATGATCTCATTTGTATTACAGGTTCGCTGTATTTTGCCGGAGAGGTTAAGGAAATTTTCGGGGAGCCTGCCCTGTGAGAGAAACCTCTACTAGACAGTTGTTCTCAATATCTGCACTGATTGTTTGCTCTCTGGTTTCCATCGCACTTCTGACGGTCTCTGCCCGGGCGGCCGGCCCGAAGTCGATTGCGGACCGCGTCAAGATTGCCGGATCTGCCGAGGCCGTCTGGACAATCGAGGCCGACAAATTGACCTATGACCAGCAAAAACAAATCTATGAAGCCGAGGGAAATGTAAAGATAAGTTCCAAGGACAGAATGATATTGGCTGAACATGCATCCGTGGACAATCAAACACGGCAGGCGGACCTCAGGGGCAAAGTCACCGTTCGGTATGGAAGAAACTGGCTCAAAGGCGAACACATTACCTGGAACCTGGATTCCGAAGCCGGGTGGCTGGACTCCGGGATTGTATTTTTTGCCGAGAATAACTTTTTCATTCAAGGAAAATCGATATCCAAACTCAGCCCCACCGAATTTGAACTCAAGGAGGGATTTATCACCAGTTGCAATCCGGCCAACCCCGACTGGAAAATCCAGTTCAATCAGATGAAGGTTACGGTGGGCGGAACGGCCTGGTCGCAGCAAACTTCCTTTTGGGCTCGCGGTACGCCCATCGCCTATTGGCCGTTAGTTAGCGTGCCGGTCGGACAAGAACGCCAGTCGGGGTTTCTGCTTCCCGAGGTGGGCACATCCACCCTCAACGGGGCGGAGTTCGAAATACCCTATTACTGGGCCATCCGTGACGACATGGACGCGACATTTTATGCCCGCTACATGGAAAACCGCGGATTCATGGGAGGAGTAGAGTACCGCATAAACAACCCCGAGTGGGGCAAGGGCGTCTGGATGTTCAATTTTCTGGACGACCAGGCGGACAAGTCTTTTTTGGCCAGTCAAGGATACCCATTCCAGACGCAGGACAGGTTTTGGGTGCGCAGCCGGTATGACGTCGAGCTGCCCTGGAAAATCGAGGCGAAACTAGATCTGGATTTCATGAGCGACAAAAATTATCTCCAGGAATTCTCAATGGGATCAAATTCCTTCAACAGTGTGGACTCAATATTTCGCGACAATTTCAGCCGCGGCCTTCTATATGACCGAACATCCCTTGTGCGCGAATCAACCCTTTACCTCGAAAAGCGGGGCGAATCGGACCTGCTCAGCATGGACGTTCGATACTGGCAAAACCTGCAGACTCCCATGGAGACCACAACGGCCGAGAAGCTGCCCTCGCTTTATTACACCATAATTCCCAGATGGATTGACGGCACGCCCTTCTATTACACTCTTGAGAGTTCGGCCGTAAACTACTGGAGGCCGGAGGGAACTACCGAGCAGCGGCTGGATGTCCATCCTCGCGCCTACTATCCCCTGCAT
This sequence comes from Syntrophobacteraceae bacterium, assembly GCA_049512295.1. Lineage (GTDB taxonomy): Bacteria > Desulfobacterota > Syntrophobacteria > Syntrophobacterales > Syntrophobacteraceae > SbD1. The sequence continues at coordinate 94 of JBEKXG010000402.1, read as the reverse complement.
TGGGCTAATTACCTGGACATCGAGCCTTCGGTGGGTTTTCGCGGCAACTCCTACGCGATCCAGTGGGACAACAATAACAACTTCGACAACCTCA
>JBEKXG010000401.1:0-4994 GCA_049512295.1 Syntrophobacteraceae bacterium | reverse complement strand
GGCAATTGATGAACAGCAAGCCGAAATTAGAGCCGAAACTCTGCTGCAAAAGGTGCTGAAAAAGAAAACGGCAGAAAAAATCAAACTCGCAATGATAGCGGATAAGGAAACTCGCGGCATCTTGATCCGGGACAGTAATCGCATGATTCAAGTCGCAGTGATTTGCAATCCCAAGATAACCGATGGTGAAGTAGCGGCCATAGCTTATTCCAGGCATGTTGATGACGAAGTGCTGCGCAGGATTGCCGCCGAAAAGGAATGGCTAAGAATCTATTCCGTTCGTCTGGCTCTTGCGACGAATCCCAAAACTCCGCCCGCCATTTCCAGAAAACTGATCCCAACCCTCAACCGCCAAGATCTGAAAAGCATCTCTCTAAGCAAGTCCGTTCCGAATTTCGTAGCAAATGAGGCACGTAGGCTCTATCGAGAGTAATTCACGATAGAAACGACACGCAATCCCTTTCATCTTTCGGTCCGGCAGGCTTAGACCGGCATGACGAGGGGAAAGATGGACCGCCGCCTGCATAATGCCGAGCCGGTTGGCGAAAGGCAGCCTGCTTAAGATAAAAAAAGCGCACCACAAAAAAGGAAAAGCCGACTCCTGAGAATCGGCTCTGTACAATAGCTTTTCGATAGGCCGGAGAGGATTTGAACCTCCGATTCGGCCTGTCTGGGCTTACTCCAGTATGTGACGATAAGGTGAGACCCGTGCTCTCTTTATCGACGCTGAAAACTTGTTGACGAAACGCTGGCTCCTTTACTGGAGGCAGTGCCTCCCCGGAACAGATCGTCTTTTATGGCATCAACCAGGGTCTTCACAACCCGGACCTGCTGCTCATAGGATATCCCCATCCAGAGCGGCAACCGAATCAGGCACTGAGAAACCGAGTCCGTCACGGGCAGTTCACCGCTTGTCCTGCAGTAGCGTAAGCCTGCAGGGGATCGATGCAGCGGAACATAGTGAAAGATCGCCGAGATTCCACGGCACTTCATTTCGGAAAGGACCATTTGCCGGTCGATCTCGGGTGGCAGCAGGATGTAATACATGTGCGCATTGTGTTGGCATTCAACGGGAACAATCGGGCGACGTAGATATCCCGCCCATTCGAGGGGTTCAAGAAGCTCGTGATAGTGCTTCCAGGCATTGAGACGCGTAGCGGTGATACGGTCGGCTTCCTGGAGTTGCGCAAAAAGAAATGCCGCGATCAACTCCCCTGGAAGATAAGATGAACCAACAGCCTGCCACGTGTATTTATCCACTTCTCCGCGAAAAAAGCGGCTGCGGTCCGTACCCTTTTCCCTGTAAATCTCGGCCATCCCGCGTTTGCAGTTTCCAAACTCAATCTTGACGGCTGCAAATGTGTACACCCCCTCGATTTTTCAAACCTAAGAATATGATACATCACAATTTCGCTCAATGTCATCAAGATGCCTTTAGCAAAAAAGCCATATCAAACCAAGCTCAGTTCGTCGGAGCTTGATGAATCTAATTTGACGCTCACTCAGGGGATGGTGCGTAATAAATAATCCAATACCATGCCCGCTGTCAATCGGCGTTGAAGGCTGAGCCACTCCCGTAAGTAAATTCTTTCAAACACATTTCAAACGTTCAAGCCGCTCCTTAGTAACTTACAGCTCCTCCGGCTCGCGCAGAATGGCGTTCGGATTTATGCCAGGGTCCATCACACAGGCCGGGCAGCAACAGGCGGGTCAGACCCCATTTCGATTTCGACCATTTCGATTTCCATTTCGCATTTCGCGCCTGAAAATCTCGGCCACAAGCACGGTTATAGCAGAGATAACCCGGTTAGACTCCTGCAAGCAGCGATCTGGGGCGGGAAGTGCAGGATATTGACTACACTTGTGTATGGCCCATCCTTCATACACCCGATGTTTTCAACCTTGCACACTGATACCAATAGAGGTAGCCTGCTATCTTTAATCCTCCTTAAGTGGCCGTTTTATAATCTAAAATCTCAATCCTACCCCCGAGAAAAACAATGCGAGTAAATGGCATATCTTTTGCCTAGCGTTGAGGATCATCAAGATTCAACCGAGGGGGATAAAGAGAAGGCCCAATTCAATGATTCGCAGCACCACGGGCTAATCCACCAACCCACAAACCAGACAACGGCAAAGGAGATTCAATGAAGAAACTGCTTGTCGGTAGTGCGATTATCTTTTTGATGAGTTTCACGGCAGGTCTTGCAACTGCAGCGCCGCCGGTCAAAAACTGCACCACAGCCAACCCATGCAAGGGCAATCTCTGGTTTGTGAACGACGCCGGCACCGTAACGGAAGAAACCAACGCATCAATCACTATAAACGGGGTAGCCAAGGGCACTTTGCCCAACGACGTTGCCAGGACCCTCTTCTTTGGCACCCTCTCTTTTACCGATCCTGTGGCCGGAGCAACCGTTGTTAACTTCTCGGCTGTCTCGGGGTTGGGCGGGTTCTTTTCTCTCAATGGTATAAGCGTAAGCGGCCCGGCAACTCCAGTTATTGTAAATGCCGAGTTCAAGTTCCTGGGAAATAAGCTTTTCATCTCCGGCGCCGAACTTGGCGGTACCGCCCTCAGTTTTGAAGGTTCATTTTCGAAATAGGGACCATAACGGCCAAACTCGAGCATGGGGAGTCCGGAACGCTTCGGGCCATAAAGCTCAAAATGAAACATGACATGGCGGCGTCATCCCAAACCTTCCCGGTCGCAGCTTCCCAAATGCGTTTCCCCAAACAAATACCTTCTTGAACGATGCCCCCCGGTGCCGGTGTGAAGACCGGGGGGAAATCGGTCCTGGAATCAGTCCCCGTATGACTCATCGAATTGGGCGCATTTTCCCCGGCGGTCCGTCATCTCTTGGAACCATGGCCGATTTCCCCCTTCCGATAACCATCCATGCTTGTGATATGAAATCGAGAGTTTCCAAATTCTTAATCCAGGTGAGGCCCCGGATCTCTACGAGTCCCTTTGTGGTTAGCAGTCTTTGCCCACTGCCTTCTTTTGTGTGACAGCAGCCCGCTTTTTCCATGGACAGAGAACTTAATTCGCTGTATTTTCACCACACGCAAGGAGAAACGATGATCTCAATCTGCGCATGGTGCAAAAAAGACTTAGGGCATAAACCCCCCTACGAAGACTTTTCCACAACGCACGGGATATGCCGTGCCTGCCTCGACAGGTATTTCCCACACTACCGAGGAGCGCTGCCGGACTATCTTTCCAACCTTTAGTCCAGGTGCGGCGCGGTTCATCACCTGGCCGGTGTGTTCCTGCATTTCAGATTGCAGGATTTCTTCTCTCCGCTATCCTGATTAAGAGGTCCCCAAGAATTGTCAGCTCTGCGGCTTCTGCCGGATCATTGATATTCACACACCAAACCACACACGGAAATTGGGTTATCATTCTCGTCAGTACGGTTTGAGCGCTATGTTAGGCGAATTTTCGCTTGCATATCGATTCAAGGTTATCACCCATAGATACACCTAGTTTCATCGACAATTCCACATCGCTCGCAAAAGGCAGGGAGAAATATCCTCCAGTTGGCGAACGGACCTTAGCGAGATAATCTGGACTCCAGTCGGCGTTGTCGGCAATGATGAGTGCACCAGCACGTAAATGCGCCTCCAGAAGCGAGAGGACGCGGGGGAAGAGCGCTTTCGCTCCGTCGAGAAGAACAAGATCAATCGTTTCCGGCAAATCACCCGCGAGCGTCTCCAGCGCGTCGCCTTCTCGTATTTCAATAAGATCGGACAGGTTTGCCTCTATTATATTTTCGCGTGCCCGAACGACCTTTGACGGCTCAAACTCTGTGCTGATGAGGTGGCCGCCACCGTTGTCCTTGAGAGCGGCGGCAAGATGTAGTGTCGAAATGCCGAAAGAAGTCCCGAATTCGATGATCGAGCGTGCTCCTGTAGAGCGCGCGAGCATGTATAGCAGGACGCCCGTATCCCTCGAGACAGCGAGATGGAAGTCCTTCATCCGGGCGTAGAGTTCCCTGTAGTCGCCATCTTCCTTCAATGCGTGGCGTTCTTCAGGGGAAAAATTCTCTAGTTGCTGTTCAAGCGTGGCTTGCGTTACGTCCGCGTCGGCGAACATTTGTGCAAGAAGCGGTGCTAAAGGTGGGGTCATCAGTGTGTTCATTTGAAACTCCTTAAAGTGGATGGCACAACAATTTGCGCCGTTCTATAATACGAATAATTAGTCGCATTTTAAATTCGCATTTTGGAGTGTTGTCCATGAAAACTCAGAAACCCCCTGTTATTTCGGTAAGAAAACGCCCATTACAGGCCCGCTCAACGCAACTTGTCGCCGACATTTTGGAAGCAGCAGTTCGCGTTTTGGCTTCGGATGGCGCTCGCCATTTCACACCAGCGCGTGTGGCAGAAAAGGCTGGTGTTAGCGTTGGCCCGCTCTATCAATATTTTCCCAACAAAGAGGCGATTCTATTCAGGCTTCAGGCCGACGAGTGGCAGGAAACTCGTGAACTGCTTGAACGCATCCTTGCCGACTCGACTCGTCCGCCGTTCGAGCGACTGAGGGGGGCTGTGCGTGCGTTCTTCCTGACCGAATGGCAGGAAGCTGAGTTCCGTGTGGCGCTGGACGATGCGACGCCTCTCTATCGCGACACGCCTGAAGCGCATGATAATTGGAAAGCCCACACACGTTGCGTACTCGTTTTTATGAATGAGGCACTGCCACAAGCACCTGTCGAAGACCGTGCATTTGCGGCAGATATGGTAATGACGGTAATGTCCGCCGTGGGAGAGAGGATTTCCGAGCAAGCCCGCTCGGAATCTGAAGTGAACGCCATGGCAGTGGCAATTGGTGAAATGTTCTGCGCATACCTTGAAGGAATCAAGTACCGCAGATGATGGATACTGCAACGGTTTCAGCAGGAACGGCGCAAACGCTGAGAAAAGCCTGGCAAATGATTGACCAGTTCTGGTTATCATTACAAATAGCGTGATAGCCAGAAAACCTAATAAAGTATTGT
>JBEKXG010000400.1:0-5005 GCA_049512295.1 Syntrophobacteraceae bacterium | reverse complement strand
TGATGTGGAAGCCTTCCAGCGTGTCTGTGAGCCTCTCCACGGGCAGGTCGCTGACAAGGGTGTGAAAAAGCCCGATTGCAACCCCGACCTCGGTCGCATGCTCGAGGCTGACGACCGAATCGAATGATTTGGAGTCCTCTATAAAACTTAGGGCGCGCCAGAAAGAACCGGCCGGGTCGATCCAGTGGTCGCTGGAATCCTCTGTCAGCAGAACGCGCGGCGTTTCCCAGCGGCGGCCGGGGACCGGACTGCGCGCGAGGCGCTTTGAAACGTGCTCGGAGAAGGCGCGCAGGTTTTGCATTATTAATTCGGGCCTGCAGAAGACGTGGCTATTTATGCGCTGAAGAATGAAGTATTTTTCTCGATTCGAAACGGTGGACACAAGGAACGTATCATTTACGTTGCCGGCGCCGAATTGGCTTATACCGGCGATCCGGTCAGCCGGGTTGAACCGCTGTGCGGCGGCCATGAGATAATCAGCGGTCCTGCCTCTTGTGCTCCGATCTTTTGTCATTAAATTCTTCCGACTCGATTCGAAGGTTCATCGCGCGCATGGCGCGCTCCTGCCGGGGAGAAGTTGAATATGCAGGAGAGCGGCTTTAATGTCAATTTCCGCCGCAGGGACGAAAACGCTTTCCGCTGCAGTCTATTGATACGGAGTGGCATTCAAGTTTATCACCCGGCGGCGAGACGGCGGCGACGCAGGCGAACACCATATTACGTCGAGGAGCCGACGACGAAGCCAACACAGTGAGCGTTTGAATGCGAGTTCGTATGAGTTGGTAACTTCGGACCGATTACGGGTCAATGGTTAACATGTATCGGAAGGAGTAGAAAATGGTTTACTTTGATAAAACATGGTTGATTGTTCTGGTCTCGTGCGGTGCGCTCATGTTGCAGAGCCTTTCCTGGGCGGCGGATACTGAAGAAAAGGCGCAGCCCGCCAATCCGGTCGTTTTGATGAAGACTTCCGAGGGCCCGATTAGGATTGAACTCTGGCCCGGCAAAGCCCCTGAAACAGTGAAGAACTTTCTTGCGTACGTGGATGAGGGATTCTACGACGGTACTATCTTCCACCGCGTGATAGACGGTTTCATGATCCAGGGGGGCGGGTTTACGCCTCAGATGAAACAGAAGCCGGCCCATGCCCCTGTTAAGAATGAAGCGAGCGAAGAGCTTAAAAACGATCACGGGACTATTGCAATGGCGAGAACGATGGTCGTTGACAGCGCGACTGCGCAATTTTTCATAAATGTCGTGGACAATGCGAATCTTAACCACAGGGACAATTCACCCGCAGGTTTCGGGTATGCGGTTTTCGGCAAGGTTATTGACGGGATGGACGTCGTGGACAAGATCAAGGGTGTAGCGACTACGAATTCCGGACCGTTTCAGAATGTACCGGCAAAACCCGTGATTATTGAGAGCGTCAAACGGGAAAATTAACACAGTGAGCAGTGAACGATTCACTGCTCACTGTGTTGATGTCGATCTGCTCCGGCCATCTGTTCGTATTCCCCGGGAGAAATTTTGGGGAGCCGCCGGACGAAAGCGATTACGGCTGCTATTTCCTCTTTCTCGTAGCTTGAGCCGAAAGCGGGCATTCCAGTTAGTTTGAGGCCGTTTTCCACAATCCAGTACAGTTGCGTGTCTTTCCATTCGTCCTGTACCGACCCCGAAAGCAGATTCGCCGGGGCGGGGTAAAGGCCCTGAGAAAAAGGATTGGCCGAAATCCCCGGCGCCCCGTGGCAATGGATGCACGCTTCGCGGTACAGGGCCGCCCCTTTCGGCACAAGCGCAGGGTCCGTCAGGGGAGGTGTTGTGACATCGCTGCTGTGAACGATAATCGACCGGTCGCGCAAAACTTCAATGGCTTCTGCCGTGACGTCCCAGTGCGGGACACGGGCGGAGACATTGAAGAACCCGCCCCAGACAAAAAGGGCGCCGGCCCCTGCAACCACAGCCAGAGAGACAATAATTCCGAAAAGAGTTTTCATGAGGTCTTCTCCGTTGAAGTCTGGTTTTTAATCACTGATCCTGCCAAATGCCATAAAAAAGAAAGCCAGGGCGGCCTGGCTCTAATTAGAAAAAGAAAGAGGAGATTGATGGGGGTTGAGGCGAGACAACTATGCATCAATTTAGACGGATGTTTCGAGTTTTTAAATCAGGTGTGAACAGTAATTTTAGAGAGGAAGGACAGTATTTGGGATGCATGCCGTCTCTATCGGACTCCAATGTCTGCGCCAACCTCCTGCCCTGCTTTAAGATTAGCGCACGCCCGCAAGCGTCCGCAGTTGCGTTGTCAATCGCAGGTCGACACGAACCGGGCACTCCTGCCCTTAAGCGATTGGCCCCGCGCAGCGCGGCAGGCCCCCCGCTACGCGATTCTCCCGGATGTCATTGGGCTTTAGCGGGGGGCCTGATATATCTCTAGGTTTTTTCCAGCTTCTCTGCTTCTTTTTCGTCGATTATGAACCCATGCTCGGGTCCCGGGAAAATTCCCTGTTCCACCTCTTCCCTGTATTTGACCAGGGCTTTAATAATGACGTCATCGAGTTTGGCGTACTTTTTTACGAAACGGGGCACGAACCTGTCGAAAAGCCCCAGCACGTCATGAATGACAAGCACCTGCCCATCGCAGGAAGACCCCGCCCCAATGCCGATGGTGGGTACCGGCACGGCTTCGGTGATCATCTCTGCGATTGAGGAAGGAATGGCCTCGAGGACTATGCTGAAGCATCCGGCCTCAGCCAGCGCCTGAGCGTCTTCGATCAGCACCCTGGCGGCCTCGGCAGTTTTTCCCTGCACCTTGAAACCTCCGAATTGCGCCGCGCTCTGAGGAGTAAGACCAAGATGCCCCTGAACCGGAATCCCGGCCTCCACCATCGCCCTGACCTGCGGGACGACCCTTGCTCCACCCTCCAGTTTTACCGCGCTCGCCCTGGCTTCCTTCATGAAACGGCCCGCGTTGATGAGCGCCTGTTCCACGCTGGCCTGATAGGACATAAAAGGCATGTCGCCGATTACCAAAGCCCGTTTTGCCCCCCTGCTGACCGCGAGGGTGTGATGGAGCATTTCCGTCATTCCGACTGAAAGCGTGTCCTCCTGGCCCAAGACGACCATGGCGAGGGAATCGCCAACAAGCAGCATATCGACTCCACTCTTGTCCGCCCACAGAGCGGTAGGGTAGTCGTACGCAGTCAGTTCGGTCAGTTTGCGCCGGCCCTTCGCGGCCATAATCTCGGGAACGGTAACTTTTTTGCTCATTTAGCTCTCTCCTTTTTACTCGAGCGGCATAGCGCCTGCCCGGTTGGTTGATGCCGGGAAAGTCCGGCCAAAAGCCGAACCCATCCCCCAAGGTCGGGGGGGATTATATATCAGGGAGCGCTGAGCGCAATCGATAAAGGCTCCTGGAGGGGCAGCGTCCGTCTAGCTGAGACGATGGCCTCTATTGCGGGAAAAAATTGCAGGACTACGGTGTGTTTTGGCTTAGATATTGGGCTTCGAGCACCTTGATCAGCGACGTGAGCGTTTGGTTGACCGGGGCCGCAATTCCCGCTTCCTTCCCAAAGCGCACCACTGCGCCGTTTATTGCGTCAATTTCGGTCCTCTTTTTCTTATCGACGTCCTGCCCCATCGAGGAGCGGTTTCGGCCAGTAGCCCTGGCGACGCCTATTACACGCTGGACCATGTCCAAACCGATCGGAAAACCTTTCGCCCCGGCGACGGCTATCGCTTCCTCGACGGCGGAGCTGCACAGTTCGGCCGCCTCCCGCATCTCTGCAATGAAGCCGTTGCGTATGCCGGTCAGGCCGGTGATGGCGTTTATCCCGACGTTAATGACGAGCTTTTCCCAGATGAGCCTCTCCACCTCACCGCTTGGTTCCGTCACCAGTTCGGATTCCCGGAATACTTCAACTATGCGCCTGACCCTTTCGGATACGGGTCCGTCAGGTTCGCCGATATAGGTAGGCCCGTTGCCTCCGTGACGTATCAAGCCCGGGCCGAGCAAGGTTGACCCCTGAGCGGTGCTGCCCGCAAGAACGGCCTCTTTGCCGGCAGTTTCGGCTATGATTTCCCAGTTTCCTATTCCGTTCTGGAGGGTGAGAAAAATCGTAGAGGACGAACAGATGCCATGCACGAGCGACAGGGCGTTTTGCGTCGCATATGTCTTTACCAGGACAAGCGCGAGATCAGGGTTGCGGGGAAGTTTGTCAACCTCGAAACAGGTGGCAAGCGGATAGTTACGTACAGTTCCGTCAAGTTCCTCGATATTGAGTCCGTTCTGCCGGATGGCTTCCATGTGCTTTCGATCGGTGCTGAAAAGCGAAATGGACGCGCTCGTCTTCGATAGCCGCGCTCCGATCAGACTGCCCAGCGCTCCCGCGCCAACGATAAGAATGTTCATTGTTCCCCCCGTTGTTGCACCTTTGATCCGGCAGATAAGTATACGTTCACCGCACAGAGAACGCGGAGAAATCATTGCTTTAAGCCCGGGGCGATCCTTTTAATTCCCTCTTTGAGCACCGGTATATCTCGGTAACTTCCCTTCTCAGGTCATTGATTCCCATCTTCTCTCCGCGGTCTCTGCGTCTCTGTTGCGGTGAACGGCTACTAATTCATATATATGCAGGTCCTAGAAATAAAAAGCAAAAAAGACGAAGGCTGCCGCAACCGTGAGCAGAACCGAGCTCAGCAGGAAGGTGTCCGGCACCACTGAAAAGGCTGTGTCTCCATTGTTTATGTGCTTGCGGATGTAGTAGAAGCGCCAGCCGGCAAGGACTATGATCACAACCCCCAGGCCCAGGGCAACCATTCCCAAATAGCGCGTGCTTGGCACATGGTTCAGATGTTCAAGCATGCCGGGGATTGCGACAAATCTCCTTTCACGGATGAGAATGTCGAAACGCTCGATAATGAAACCGAATGCGATCAGTGCAATCCCGGTTCGGCACCATGAGAGAAAAGTGCGCTCGTTTGCCATGTGATTTCGCTGCCAGGCGAA
>JBEKXG010000399.1:0-5006 GCA_049512295.1 Syntrophobacteraceae bacterium | reverse complement strand
CGGCCAGGGATCTGGGGAAGTTCCAGTTGCTCCATCAGAGAGCGGGAAAAGTCGCCTATCGACTGCCTGTAGACTATGAACAAGACATTAGAGAGGGAGTCTTGGGATACGTGTATCGGACCAGAGAGCCCGCCAATATATCCAACGTCCAACAAGATGGAAGATTCAAGCACATCTTCAAACGTCCTGGGAAGGGATCGCGGCAAATGATTTCGGAGCTCTGCCTGCCCATCATCACGAGGGACCTTTTTTGGATTCTCAACATCGAGGATTCCAGGAGTAATGTCTTCGCTGAAGAAGAAGTGCAATCACTGAAGGACCTTCTCGATAACATCAAGGTATTTCTCGACCTTGCCTGGCTGCGCTTCGTCCTCAAGCAAACACTTGAATCCACCTCGGACCTGGTGATCGTGACGGACAGGAAGGGGCGCATAAATAAGGTAAATCCCTCCGTCAAAGAATTCTTAGGATACGAAGTGAAGGAACTCAAAAATAAAAACTTTAAGGACCGATTTAAGAATCGCGACCAGGCCGAGTCTATCGAAAAAACATACAAATCACTGAGCGATCGGGTCACCCTTCTTCGGAAAGATGGAGGCGAAGTCGATGTGCTCTTGTCGAGTGCGGATCTTCCGAAGCCGATCAGCGGCAAAGTGTATATCGCAAAGAACCTGAAGTACGAAAGACGGGCTGAGGAACTCGAGTATCTCGGTAAAATGTTTTACGAGATCGCAATGCAGACCCAAACACCTCTGTCTTTGGTTTTCAGTTGGTTGAACGGCTTCAGGGAAGAACTCACAACGAAGGAGAGCCGTGAAAACCTCGACAGCACGATACGCCAGCTCCGAAAACTCGAGCTCACCTTCGACCGCATGGCTCTTTATGATAAAGACAAGTCGGCCGTCCAATACAACGAAATGCGGTTCGATATCCAGGAGGTCATCCGGGGAGTCTGGGATGACTTCCCCAAGGCCGAACTGAATAAGATCGAGACGCAATTGGAGGAAGGATTGCCATACGTGCGAGGAGATCTCTTTCAACTCACATTCTGTATCGAGACCATTCTCGCCTATCTGCTGCGGTTTGTCCCTGAGGATCGGAAGATCACCTTGAGCATGTCACGATCGGAGCACGGGATTGGCATCGCAATAAGCGGCTTTTCTCATGACCCGTCGAGTGTGGTAGGAGAGGACAATACCCTGCGGAGACTCGTTTCGCGGAGCCGAACGGAGATGGCCCTTGGAGAGAAGACCATCAGGTCCTTTATTGACAACCACAAAGGGAAATTCGATGTGGTTCAAGTCGATTCCGAAAGTGTGACTTTCCGCATCGAACTCCCCGCTGCCAGGGATTAGGACACATGGAAAAAGAAATTCTCATCGTGATCCGAGACAAGGATGAGGATCTTGCCAAGAGGGTGGCGACCATCCTCATGAATAGCGTTCCCCAAAGTCCTGGTGATGGGATTCTCATCGGCATGGAGACAAACGAGGCTGGCGCCAGGGGTCGCATCACAAACCGGAGATACGACCTGATAATTGCCCACATCCACATCGCCGCCGACAGCCGGAGCACCCTCGACGAGGACCAAAAACGGGGAATGGAGCTCCTACGGTCACCCGACGTGCAAAAACAAGGCATACCGAGCATACTCATTTCTCCACCGGGAGATGACGAGGTGTGGCGGGAAAGCCAGCGCATCCCAGGCTGCAGATTGGTCCCATCCGGCAGGAAATTCGAAAGGGAGTTGATCGACTTCTGCCGGGATGCTCTCTACGGCAATGGAAGCACTCAGAAGGAACCGGGCGCGACTGTCCATTTCTCTTTCGACCTCGACAGAAACAGGTGGACTTATCGGATCAACGCTAAAGGGATCGGAGAGGTATACAAGCCTTGTGGAGACCTCAATATCGAAACCGAGGTGATGAGACTGCTTGCCTACTTTTCGTGCAAAGTTGTCGGCTCAGATTGGGAGGAGGGTCTGCGTAGCATCGGCAGAACATTGGCCAAGCAGATCTTCAGAGGGACACCGGATTTTATCGAGGCATTCAGCAAACTGCAGATGCTGGTGAGGAACCATGAAAAGATCCGGTTTCACTTCACCGTGGAAAAAAGTGTTCACCCTGTAGCCCTGGAGGCGGCGCTGTGCGAGGATGAAAAATTCTGGATGCTAAGGGCGCCTATTTTCCGGAGTCTCGATGTCCATCCCGTGGTGTACCCCCTCTTCGAGGGTCATCATGATACCTCCGGCGGGATGAACTGTCTCATCATTGTCGCAGACGCTTCCGGTCTTGTCAGGGACATCACCGATGACAGCGGAAATGCAATCGAACTCAAGAAGTTGAAGAATGTGGAGACAGAAGCGGCTCAGTTGAAGAAATGCTTCGACGATCACAGGGACAAGTGCGGTCTCGGTAGGATCGAGGTAATCAGGGAAACGGACGTTCCGGGGGATAAGTCGTTTCGCGACTACCTCAAAGGCGTGCTCACAGAAAATGTCTGGGATCTCGTGCATTATGCTGGCCATACCTACTTCAAGGAAAAAACCGGTTTCAAAGAGAAAACTGGAAAAGGCTATATCATGCTGCCGGGGGAATACGGCGTCGATGCAGTGGACATGGACGTTTTCGGCGACTGGTTGAGACTTGCCGCGACAAGGTTTGTCTATTTCAGCAGCTGCCAGAGTTCCAATGTCGCTTTCGTCTTCGAGGCTGCCAGCAAAAGCATCCCTGCCATCCTTGGCTTCCGGTGGGACATAGACGACGATAAGGCGGCCGAGCACGCCTGCTGCTTTTATGATCACCTTTTCGGGGCATGTCGCTCTCTGGAGTATGCCTTCCTCGAGACTAGAAAACACATGCATGAATACCATGGAGATAACAGGATCTGGGCAAGTGCTATCTTGATCATCCAGTCCGCGGAATAGGCCAAATCTCAACGGGAGGAGAGAGAGGATGGACATCCAGGAGTTGTTCCAAAGCCTGATTGACAAAAAGACTACCCGCAAATTCTATGTGCGTGTTCGCGATGACCATGTCCTCGACGAAAACTTCTCGCCCCGGGCCTTCACTCGAGACGAAAGTTACTTTCAGGTCAGCCTGTCCGAAATGTTTCTCGAAGACAGAAGGGAATACTGGCAGGGATTCGTGCCGTTGGGCGTCATTGTCAGCGATTTCATCTACGGCGGCGCACGGCAGACGGTCCCCTTTTTGGTCGGAAACCAGATCCTCAAAGGGATCGAAAAATACATAGAAAAAGAATACGTCGAGTACTTCAATACGCGGATCGTGGGGCCGGTACCCTACATGGGTGACGGTGTCGCACTCTTCGTGGGCCTCTTCCGAAGCGAAGTGAACAACCTTGCTGAGAAGCTTTTCAACGTTGTCGAAGGCTTGGTCGGCGCCTTTGATGTAAGCCGGCTTTCCGAGTATTTGGAAATCGCTAAACCCTTGGGAAGAGGGCTCTCCGACCTGCTCGGCATGCAGGAGGTGGAGCTTCGTGTGGGCAACAGGGATGTGTTCAATGACAAGGCCGGCGACCCCAACCAATTCAAGGAAGGTTATCTCGCCTACATCAACTGTCCCGCAAAAAAGATTGTAACCGGGGATCTTTGGGTCAAAGACGGCCGGTTGGTCGCCGGGAAGGACAGAGAATCCCTCGACCCTTTCACAGCTTATGATTATTGCCTGGTAAGGCTGGAACATCTCTCCGAGAGGAACGACTACACGACTCTCCCATTCCACAGGAGGTGGGAGACGGCGCAGGCATCCATCTTCGACGGCAACCTTGCCAGGGCTCGAAGTCTTCTGGTCGATCTGGTGGGGCAGCTTGCAAAATCTCCGGACCTCACCTGTGAACACCGCTATCACCTCATGCAGGTCTACAAAGCGCAGTTCGAACGTGAAGTCGGCTTTTACAGTGAGGTCAGCGGCAAGGGGAGCGAGCCAGGGGCTGTTACTTCCCGAGGAACCGGGACAGGAGACTCAAAAGAGGTCTTAAGTCCAAAGGCGTCCATTCAGTACGCTGCTCAAGTGGCCGCAAAGGCCGGAATCCCAAAGGATGGGGTGCGAGGGCTTCTCGACATCAGCAGGAACTGGGAGTCCATCTTTTTGCTGGCACAACAGCCCGAGAAGGCTGATCTGACCGATTCTGTCCTGGGAAGTCAGATGAGAGCTTTGCAGAGCATGAGCTCAAGCACAACCCGAGACCCGGAGGCGTTGGCTGATGCCATCATTGCGGGCACCATGGGGTCACGCTGAAAGCCAAGGTCGGTGGCCGGTTAAAATGAAATGCACGGGGTCGGGCTTAATGCCGCTAACTAAAGAGAAAAACCTGTCCTTTCAAATCCTTATGGGTTTCGGGTTGGGGTTTGAGTGGAGATGCTTCTTTCTACTTACGTTTGCGGTTTGTGCGACACCCAAGCTCATCAACGTTTCCCGTATTCTTCACGTTCTACCTGACCGTCCGGCCCAAGATGCCAGCCACGGAGCACACCGGCCTCCCTGTCCCATTCGGTTGTTAGCGCCGGTTGTTGCCGTGGACGGGGCGTCCGCTTGCTGCCGGTAGCAAAATGGATTGTGAAGAACAGGCAATCCTTGGGGTTCTCAACCATTTGGAGCAAGTGTTCCTCCATGATTCGCATTTTCCTCGGTTGTAAGTTAGCGATATCACGGTTAGTTAGGGCTATAAAGCTATTTGCAACCGCAACCGGAAGTAGTTGTATAGGTCAGGGCGATTGCGGCCCTGGCGATTGTGACCTGCCCGTCTTCGAGCGGCTGGCGCAGAAGATCGAGCACGTTTCGCCGAAACTCCGGGAATTCATCCAGGAAGAGGACCCGCTGTGGGCGAGGCTGACCTCCCCGGGCTTCGGCATGTGGCCGCCGCCGACGAGCCCTGCGTCGGATATGGTATGATGAGGGGCGCGGAACTGGCGCTTGACGATGAGCGGGCTGTTATTCAGCATTCCGGCGACGCTGAATATCTTGGACGTCTCCAGCGCCTCGTCG
>JBEKXG010000398.1:0-5008 GCA_049512295.1 Syntrophobacteraceae bacterium | reverse complement strand
CTGCTACGCCACATTAAGGGACGCGAAAGCTCCGCACGTTAGCTTCTAACGTGCGGAGCTTTCGCCTTGCTTCAAGGCGGGCTTTTGCGCCTTAGGTGATATGCCATGTGGGCAGAATCGTAACATGGGGCGCTGATAAAGACTGTGGGCCTTTGGTAATTTATTCTCACGCTATAAATAAATTATTTTTCCGGTAGGTACGCGAGCCTCACACGCTTGAGTGTAGCAAGTAAGTCTATCTCACGAGGCGTCCCGCGAACGCCCACCGCAATCGATAGACATGCGTGGCGGGACGCCTTGCGCCCTACTGGCTGCTACGCCACATTAAGGGACGCGAAAGCTCCGCACGTTAGCTTCTAACGTGCGGAGCTTTCGCCCACCAGATTGGACAGAGACAGACGCTTGAACCCTGGAATATCAATTTCAAGCATACTTGTTAGAGGTTAAATCACGATCGGCTGCCTGGCCCGTGGCAAGTTGGAGCATGGCAAGTTGGAGCATGACAGGATGGAGCATGACAGGACGGAGCATGGCAGCTTATCGGGGCAGGCGATATCTTTTTTTCGACTTCCTTTACCTTCAGCATTTTTAGTCTCCTTTTCTGGTTGGTCCCTTGCAACTCAATGTCTGGCCTTCATCCTGCGAGGTTATATAAGAATCAACCACCTATTTGTCAAATAGGAAATTTCGATTACATCACCCGGTAGCTATCCGAGTTCTATGATTCCTCTGTCAGCGCTTGTCGCCCGGCCGATGATGGCGGCATAGGGAACACCACCCGCTTTAAGGTCGTCGAGCAGCGCCGGAGCCCTATGCTCGGGCAAGGAAATGAGCAGCCCGCCGGAAGTCTGCGTGTCAGCCAGGATATCCAGGAGCACGGGATCGATAGCTTTAGGCTGGCGGATGTGATGGCCGCAGAAGTTGCGGTTTGAAAAACTTCCAGCGGGAACCAGCCCCATCCGGACTGAATCAGAAACTTCGGGAAGCAGCGGGACATTCTCTGCAAAGATGGTGATTGCCACTTTGCTGCCTGTCGCCATCTCCAGGGCGTGGCCCAGAAGTCCAAAGCCGGTCACATCGGTACAACCGTTTACAGGATATTCAGCCATGATTTCGGCTGCTTTCCTGTTAAGGGCCGCCATGGTTTCTATGGCCCGCCTCTCTGCTTCCAGGGAAACCAGGCCTGCCTTGACGGCAGTGGCAAGCACTCCGGTTCCGATCGGTTTTGTAAGAATGAGCGCATCTCCGGGCATGACCCCGGCGTTGGTAAGCACTCTATCGGGATGAACCACTCCTGTAACGGAAAGACCATACTTAATCTCCGGGTCCTCTACGCTGTGACCGCCCAGGAGCACTGCCCCGGCTTCGTGTATTTTCTCCAGCCCTCCCCGAAGGACCTCTTTCAAAATGGCCTTATCCATACTCTTTACAGGAAAGCATACTATGTTCATTGCCGTGATCGGGCGCCCTCCCATGGCGTAAACGTCACTCAGGGCATTGGCCGCCGCGATGCGGCCGAAATCGTAGGGATCGTTCACAACCGGGGTGATGAAGTCAATGGTTTGAACCAGTGCCACATCCTCTGAAAGGCGATACACACCCGCATCATCGGATGTTTCTCTCCCCACGAGAAGATTGGGATCTTCTTCAAGAGGCAGATCTTCAAGAATATCCGCGAGGTCTCCCGGACCTATCTTTGCCGCTCAACCGGCCGCACGAACAGTTTTTGACAGTTCGACACGAAGCTGCGTCATCCATTGCTCCAATTAGTCTCGGCTGGTGTCCGTCCGGAAACTCCGGATAAGAACTCCACGCCCCGCGAGGTTACATTACGCTTATCACTTTATCCGCCACCTGCATGGCGGTAACAATATCGAGCATATTGGTTGTCTCACCCACCTGCTTTTTCTCAAGAAGCCCAAAGTGGTTGAGGCAGGTCCCGCAAACAAGGATACGTATTCCTTCACTCTCGATGCCCTTAAGTGCCGGCAGGCATTCCGAGCCTTCCACTGTGAGTTTGACTCCACCGTTAAGAAGGATCAGGCACCAAAGCTCCGGTCCCATTTCTTTCAGAGTGCCGATGAAATTCACGATGAGCTTTTGGCCAAGCACGTCATCGCCCTTGCCCATTCGATCTGTCCCGACGAGCACTGCGATCTTGCTCTCCACACCCCCCTCTTCCGCTTCCTCCATAACCTCACAGGCGGCAGCAGATTCCCCCTTCGTTCCCGTCACTTCGAAGGTCCCTCCCTCCTCGGAAAGACTGACATAATATCCCATCCGCGAGAGAAACCGGCTCACATTCTCTTTCGCCGCTGGATTATCCACTGTGACACTCAGCCTCTCCACATTGCCCCGATCAATGATCGCTTTCGTCTTTAAAACCGGGTTAGGACACTCCATTCCGCGGCAATCCAACGTTTCTTCAGCCATTTTTCTCCTCTCGTTTCGTGCCTGTCAAAAGATCTTGCCTCAAGCGAGGCGGTCCGGTTAGCGTAAATATTTATGATAAGTTTTCCAAGAGGCTCAGTGCAAATTGTTAATTCCGATAAAGATAGACAAATCCTATCATAATAATCGATAATCATGACGGCTGGCTGGCTTTGTCTGCGCCTTGCACTTGCACTGACCTCCGAAAACTCGCATAATGCCGCTCAATAAGCCGGAGCCGGCCGGTAAAATATTCCACGCTTGCCACTCCGGTGTGCCCTGGATAATATTAGCAGGATGAATCGGCTAAAACTAAAGGCGCCGAATCCGGGACCCGGCATACGCGTGCTTGATCGCTCTGTTTCTCTGAATCGTCCGGAAACTGTTTTTAGCCTCCCGATCAACTCCAAACGCCAATCCAGCCGAAGAGCGCGGGTTAAGTGCGATGCCGGATTTGCCCGCACGGACCGGGGTGCATAGCTTTAATTAAGAGATATCCCGCCGCAGGCGGCTTATGGTCGTTGAGGCAAGCCCGATGGATTCGCACGGCAAGCTCAGGGTGCTTCTTATTGTGGATGATGAGGACGACTACGCCCTTATGAGAACGCTCCTGTCCGAATCCGCCTTCGAAAAAGTAAAACTGGACTGGGCAAACTCATATGAAAGCGGGTTGGATGCCCTGAGCCATTTTGACTACGATGCATGTCTGCTCGACTACGCTCTTGGAGATCGAACAGGCTTTGAGCTTTTGTCCGAAGCCGGAGACAAAGGCGCAGGCACAGCAGTGATTCTTCTGACGCCCCGTGGCGTAAACGGGATCGATCTGGGGGCTCACGCGGCAGGCGCATCCGATTACCTCGTGAAGGGCGAAATCAGCGCGGAGACGCTCGCACGGTCGATCCGGTATGCGGTGGAAAGAAAGAAAGCCGAACAGGCCCTCAGTTCGAGCGAGGAAAAGTTCCGGTCTCTGGTAACCAATTCCCTGGATATTATTTACACGGTTTCTGCCAACGGGATCATTACGTCACTAAACCCCGCCTTCGAAAAGGTAACCGGTTGGAAACCGGAAGAGTGGGCGGGCAGGCACTACGGCTCCCTGGTCCATCCGGATGATATGCCGGTGCAGGAGGAACGGAGGCAAAGAGTTCTGCAGGGTGAGGAACTTCCGCCGGGAGAAGTGCGGGTCCTGGTGAAATCCGGTGGAATTCGGCTGCTCGAGTTTCAGTCCACCCCCTTGTATGCGGGGAATAGCATTGTCGGCCTTATCGGGACCGCTCGCGACATAACCGACCGCAAGAGGGCCGAAGAAAAGATAGTCCAGCAAAACTCCTTCCTTACAACCGTTATCGAGTCTCTTGCCCATCCTTTTTATGTAGTTGACGCCGAAGACTACAGTATTGTGCTCGCCAATTACGCCGCCTCGCCTGCGCAGCTTCCGCCCAATACCAAATGCCATTCCCTTTATCACAGAGCAGACCAGCCCTGCGAGGGCGACGAGCATCGGTGTCCTCTAAGGGAAATCAAACTATCCAAGAAGCCGCTGATAACCGAACATATCCATTACGATCACCGGGGTATGGCCCGATACGTGGAAGTTCACGGTCATCCGATTTTCGACGAAAATGGAGAAGTCTCCAAGATTATCGAGTACTGCCTTGATATCACGCATAGAAAGGAGATTGAGCATAAGCTGCGCAAAGCTCGCGATAATCTTGAAATAAGCGTGCTAAAAAGAACGGAGGAACTGGCGAGCGCGAATCTGGCCCTGATGAACGAGATAGCCGAACGAAGGCGAATCGAGGAAGCTTTGCGGCTGAATGAAAGGAGGCTCGAGGCCCTGCTTCATCTCAGCCAGGTTTCCTGGGCGTCCGAGAGGGAGATTGCCGATTACGTACTCGAGCAGCAGGTAAAGCTCACGAGAAGCGAGACCGGTTCGGTGGGCTTTCTCGACGAAGATGAAAAGGTCGTTACCTGGTCCACGGGAATTACCGGTCATACGGAATTTCCCGGGATTCATGCCGGTTTTCAAACAGACGAATTCGGAACATGGGCCGGCGCGATCAGCAACCGCGGGCCGGTAATTGTAAATGACGAAACGATTGCTGACAGGGACAAAAAGGGGCTGCCCTTCTCGGATATTTTTCTGCGGCGGTTCATGAGCATTCCCGTCTTCGAGGGAGAGCGGATATCCGCTGTCGCCGTCGTGGCGAACAAGACAGATGATTACGACCAGTCGGACCTCAGGCAACTGACCCTGCTGATGGACGGCATGTGGAAGCTGGTCCAGCGCGAGCGATCCATAAAGGCTTTGAAGGATGCCGAAAATATGGCCGGAATCGGTAGAGCCCTCTCCGGCGTCGCACATGATATGAAGACTCCGCTGATAGCCATTGGAGGATTTGCAAAACAGGTGCAGCGTCACATCAGGAAATCACATCCTGATTGGGGCAAAATGGAGATCGTTTTAGGGGAGACCGGGCGGCTCGAGAAAATGGTCAAAGACATGCTCGATTTTTCCAAACCGCTGTCCCTTGAGAAGTCGCTTGAGGACATCAGTGTTATTCTCGAAGAGAGTATC
>JBEKXG010000397.1:0-8099 GCA_049512295.1 Syntrophobacteraceae bacterium | reverse complement strand
AGCCTATCAGGGTGAGCACTTCCGAAAGTGGGTCCAACTCGACTCCGAACCTGCTCTTGTACCACTTCGCCACGCTGACACGGAAATCGTTCATCCCCGAGTAGGAAGGATACTGGTGGTTAGCCGGGTCTTTGGCCGTTTGTGCCAGTCTTTCGATTATGTGAGCCGGGGTGGGTAAATCAGGATCACCAACCCCAAGGTTGATTACGTCGGCTCCCTTGGCTATCAGTTCCGCCTTGAGCCGGTCGATCTCGGCAAAAAGATAGGGTGGAAGTTTCCGCAACCGTTCTGATTTTGCAACTGCCATTTAAACCTCCGAGTGACTTATACTAAGTCGCATTCAAGCGCTCACCGTGTTGGCTTCGTCGTCGCCTCCTCGACGTACTACGGTGTACGCCTGCGTCGTCTCCTTCTCGCCGCCTTGTGATCATCTTGAATGCAACTCCGCATTATTTGATACCGAGCACATCGCCCATGTCGTAGAGCCCGCCGGGCTGGTCAAGGACCCATTTGGCGGCCCGTATCGCCCCCCTGGCGAAATTGTCGCGGCTGTGGGCGCGATGAACGATCTCTACCCTTTCGCCAAGAGAGGCGAAAATCACGGTATGCTCACCCACGATGTCCCCGCCGCGAATGGTCTGAATTCCAATCTCAGACCCGGTGCGCTCTCCTGTCATCCCGTGCCGCGCATAGACCCCAACCTGCCCGAGGTCTCTGTCGAGGGCACCGGCGACGAGCTGCGCAAGCTTTATGGCAGTACCGCTTGGTGCGTCCTTCTTGAACCGGTGGTGGGCTTCGACTATCTCCACATCGTAACCGTCTCCAAGAAGGCGCGCCGCTTCGGCCACCATTTTGAATACAATATTAACGCCAACGCTCATGTTTGGAGAAAGTACGCAGGGGACCGCGCGCGCAAGCTCTACGGCCTCATCGAGCTGCTCCCGCGCAAATCCGGTCGATCCTATCACCATGGGCCTGCCGGATGCAGACGCCCGCCTCAGGTGTTCAATCGATGATGCAGCACTGGTAAAGTCGATTATAACGTCAGCGGCCTCCAGCACGTCTTCGATTCGCCCGCCGATCCGCTTGCCTGTGGGGCTGCCTCCGATTGCCTCGGCCAAGTCCTTGCCAACGAGAGGATGAAGCGAATACTCAAAGCCGCCAACCAACTCGATGCCATCGGTCTCCCCGATGATCCGGGCGATCCTCGAGCCCATTCTCCCCGCAATTCCCGCAATTGCTGCACGCACCATCTTACGCCTCCACGAAGCGGCGGGCACAGAGAATTGTCCGCCCCACTCGCATGCTGATATCGAGTTGCGCCTTCAGGCGCGATCTCCTTATGTCCGGACGCTTTTTCCAGGAATAAGACCCTGGCCTTCCAGAACTTTTCTCAGGCGCTCCCTGTTGCCTTCCGATATGGTTACAAGCGGCAGCCTAACTTCCTCGGATTCTATCTTTTTCATCATTGCCAGGGCGGCCTTGACCGGGGCAGGGTTTGTCTCGACGAACAGGCCGTGAAGCAGGGGCAGGAGCTTGTAGTAGAGCCGCCGCGCCTCTTCAAATTTACCTTCAAAAAAGAAACTGCAAAGATCGGCCATGTCCCGTGGAGCCACATTCGAAGCAACCGATATGACCCCCTTGCCACCAACGCACAAAAGTGGAAAGGTCAGGTAATCTTCTCCGGACACCACGGTGAAATCCTCCCCGCACAGGGCTATGACGTCGGTTATCTGCTTCATCGAACCGGAGGCTTCCTTAACCCCGACGATATTGTCTATCCTGGACAGGCGCTCAATCGTGGAGGGTTCAATGTTCGAACCCGTTCGGCCCGGTATGTTGTAGAGAATGATCGGAATATCGACGGTTTTGGCCACCTTCTCAAAATGCCTGTATATCCCTTCCTGCGTCGGCTTGTTGTAGTAAGGACTTATCATGAGCGCTGCGTCAGCGCCCGCCTTTTTGGCGTGGCTTGTAAGAGAGATCGCCTCACTGGTGTTGTTGGAGCCGGTTCCGGCAATGACCGGAATGCGTTTCCCAGTCTGCTCGACCGCGATATCGATCACCCGTTCGTGCTCCTCGCACGACAAAGTGGGTGATTCGCCCGTGGTCCCGCAGGGCACGATACCATGCACTCCATTTGCAATCTGGAACTCGATGAGGTCTCTCAATCCGGCTTCATCGACTATACCGCCTTTAAAGGGCGTAACAATCGCCGTAATTGCGCCGCCAAACATTGCCAATCTCCTTTCTATCCCCTCAGGGTTTCGTCCCAGAGTTCGGCGTCGTAGACAACCTTCGCGTCGCCTTCCAGGTAAACGTTCGAGAAGTTAGTTTCACCTTGTTGCGAAATTTTCTCAAAATAAATAACCAGCGTTTCCCCGCTCCTGGTCCGCACCTTGACCGGTGAAACCGCCAACTCCTTTGCCGAGGCGACCAGGGCGGCTGCTATGGAACCAGTGCCGCACGCCAGGGTTTCCGCTTCGACGCCGCGCTCGTAGGTCCTGAGAGAGATATCGTGAGGTCCGCGGACAAAGGCGAAGTCGGCGTTGGAGCCTGCCGGTTGAAATCGCGGGTGAAAACGGATGTATCTTCCCCGGTCAAAGACGTCCAGTTCCTCGAGTTGCGCTTCGGACTCGGTGAAAAAGACCGCGTGCGGGACCCCGGTGTTAATGAAATCGAGACGGAAAAGACGATCGCCCAGATCGACCGGAATGCCGACTGCCAGGCTGTGCGGCCGGGTCATGCGGACTTTGGCACGTTCGTCGATGACTTGTGCTGCGATAAGTCCGGCAAGAGTTCTGAAAGACATGCTCTCCTTTTTGACTATGCCTTTGAGCAATGCGAACCGGGCCGCGCAGCGCGCTCCGTTTCCGCACATTTCCGCCTCGCTGCCGTCAGCATTGAAGAACTGCCACTTGAAATCGGCCTCGCTGTCATTTTCTATGAGAATCAGCCCGTCAGCCCCCACAGAAACCTTTCTGCGGCAGGCAAGCCGGGCCATTTCGCGCCCGCGCTCCTTTTCCAGCTTCAATACCCGGTTGTCTATTATTATGAAATCGTAGCGGATTCGATTCTGAGTTTCGGACAATTCAGACTCCTCTACAGTGGATTATAACCCTGCAAGAAAATCCGGAATGGTTTCGAGCCCCACCAGGTCTTCCCATGTCTCCCTTTGTCTTATCACGAAATATTGCCCGCCCTTTACGAGCACTTCGGGCGCGCGCGGGCGCGAGTTGTAATTGGAGGACATACTGAACCCGTATGCCCCGGCGCTCATCACAGCAAGATAATCGCCACCCGCAGGCATGGACAGTCCGCGGTCCCTGGCGAGAAAATCGCTCGACTCGCATATCGGACCCACCACGTCAACGACTTCCGTTTCCTTCTGGCTTCTCACAACCGGCTGGATGTAGTGATAAGACCCGTAGAGGCTTGGGCGCACCAGATCGTTCATGGCTCCATCGACTATAACAAAGTTCTTCGACTGGGTCCGCTTTGTATAGAGTACTTTGGTCACAAGAACGCCGGCATTCCCCACGATAACGCGGCCCGGCTCAAAAATCAGCGTGCAGTCGATGTTTTCCAGCTCTCGCAGAATGGCCTTTGCATACTCATGCGGCTGCGGTGGCGCCTCCTGGTCGTAAACAATGCCGAGCCCGCCGCCAAGGTCGAGATAGCGGATAAGCGCCCCTTCCTGCCGCAGCCGGTCTATAAGAGAGCGAAGCCGTTTCAGCGCATCGACGAAGGGTGTTACATCGGTAAGCTGGCTGCCGATATGGCAATCCAGCCCGACAATTTCGATATTCTTGAGGCTTTTTGCTTTCTCGTAGGCCCTCAGAGCGCTGTCGACCGAAATCCCGAATTTATTCTTCTTCATGCCGGTCGAAATGTAGGGGTGCGTATTGGGGTCGATATCCGGATTGACCCGCAGGGAAACGGAGACCTTCGTGCTCATTGCTTCGGCCCGGAGGTTGATTTGCTCGAGTTCCTGGGTAGATTCGATATTGAACATCAGGATTTTTTCGCGAAGCGCGAAATCGATTTCTTCAACAGTTTTGCCCACACCTGAATAGACGATGCGCTCCGGTGGAATTGCGGCCTTGCGTGCGCGGTAGAGCTCGCCGCCTGAGACAATGTCCATTCCGCCGCCCATGGAGCCGAACAGTTTCAAAATTGCGATATTGGAGTTGGCTTTTACAGAGTAGCAGGTAAGGTGCGCAACATCTTTGAATGCTGAGTCGAACACCGTGAAATGGTGGCTGAGCGTAGCAAGGCTGTATATATAGCACGGAGTCCCGATTTTTTCGGCGATAAGCCGGACCGGGACGTCCTCGCAATAGAGTTCGTCTCCTTTATATTGGAAATGGTGCATCGGAAATCCCTTTTATTCCATTAGCAGGTTTCTCACCTCAGTCCACTTGGATAGCAGCCCTTCTTTATGGTCCGCCTGGGAGCTTACCGCCGATACAGCGTAAAAGTAAGTCGAACCCTTCTTGGCGCCATGGTCCACAAAAGGCTGGTGCTGCACCGGACTTGCAGTCAGGCGGATTATTTGTTTTCCTTCCCGTCGGTAGACGTGATAGCCGGCGTTTTTCCCGTCGCTCTCTGTCCAATGTACCTCAAGGGCCCCACGCGCAGGAGTTATCCAGACCCTGTCGGGAGGAGGGGGCGGCACAGATTCGGGCCCTTTGACCAGGATCGTGGAAGATGGCTCCCCGTAAATGGCGACCTCATCAATATAAAGGACCGGAACAACCCGATAGCTGTAGCTCTGCTCGGCAGCAATCGTCTGGTCGTAATAGGCGCTGCCCTTCACAGGAGATGGGGAGGACTTTTCCCAGCCCT
Source organism: Syntrophobacteraceae bacterium (assembly GCA_049512295.1). GTDB lineage: Bacteria > Desulfobacterota > Syntrophobacteria > Syntrophobacterales > Syntrophobacteraceae > SbD1. The sequence continues at coordinate 3,251 of JBEKXG010000397.1, read as the reverse complement.
TTTCACCGGAAAGCCTTTCGACGCGGAAAGACACACTTACCGCATCCAGATTATTGCCTTCGAGGTCCTTTAAGACCGGTTTCCACTGAGTGAGAATACCCTGCGGCTGAGTGGCCGCCGTAACGTTAACAGGTGCAGCCGGTCCGGGGTAGACTTTGGCTATCGCGGGGTCGGAAAGGCTCACAGTTTTGCCCTTTTCGTCAACTACAGCTATCTGGTAACGAAATGCCCGGCGATAAGAAATATCGGTGTCAGCCCACCGGAGACTGCCCTTCAAAGCCGCTTTTGCGGCTGAAGCATCAATGCGCTGGACCTGCCGCTGATCGGGAGCGGGGCATTCAAGGCAGTTGCGGTTTTCCCATTTCAGCTCGGACCTCATGATCGAGTAGGCAAGCTCACTGGCCCCTTCAGCCGCCACAGGAGTCCACGAGAGATCGACCGATCGGGGCATGACCTGCGCCTTCAGGTCCTTTACCTGCGGCGGGGGCGCCTCTCCCAGAGGTTTTGGAAATAGCTTGTTGCCACAGCCTGAAATTATAACGCTCAAAACACAAATAGAAATGATTCCCAGGCCAGTATATTGCGCCGAATTAGGCAGAATACGCATAGGTCCCCTATTTTTCCGGTCTCGGGTTTTCATTTGAGTTTAGTTGGAAGGCGTAGAGGTGCGCACGCGCCCGGGCTATGGCTTCTTTGACCCTTGACGTGGCGGTGCCTCCAACTGAGGTTCTCTGATCGATTACGCTCGAAATCTCGAGGTAGGGAAAAACGTCCTCATCGAAAGACTTATGGAAAGTTCTGAACTCCTCAAGCGAGCAGTCACCCAGCTCTTTGCCGTTCCGAATGCAGTATTGAACGACCTGACCGACGACATGATGCGCTTTGCGGAAAGGAACGCCATGTCTGACCAGATAATCGGCCAGATCGGTGGCCAGCGTAAAGTTATGCCCGGCCATAGCGGCCATCCTGTCCCGGTTGATCCGGATTTCAGGGAGCATTTTGCTTAGCAGGTGCAGGGTGGCAAGCACCGTATCAACTGTATCGAAAACCGGTTCCTTGTCTTCCTGCAGATCGCGGTTATAGGCCAGGGGCAGCCCCTTTGTCAAAGTGAGCAGCGCAATCAGGTTTCCGTACACCCGGCCGGTTTTTCCGCGCATAAGCTCCGGCACGTCAGGATTTTTCTTTTGTGGCATAATGCTGGAACCGGTGCAGAATGCGTCACTTATCTCGATGAAGGCGAATTCCGGGCTTGACCAGATGATAAGCTCTTCGGCCATGCGGCTCACATGCATCATTAGAATAGCCGAAGCCGAGCAGAATTCTATCAGGTAATCGCGGTCGCTTACAGCGTCCACGGAATTGGCCACAACCCTGGGAAAACTCAACTGACGGGCAGTCCATTCCATGTCGGTGGGAAAAGTTGTGCCCGCAAGCGCCGCGCTACCCAGCGGCATCACGTCAGTGCGGGTGAGACAGTCGCTGAATCTTGCGCAATCACGGCCAAACATCTCGTAGTAGGCCATCAGATGATGAGCGAAAAGAAGCGGCTGCGCGTGCTGGAGGTGAGTAAATCCCGGCATGATTACGTCGAGGTGCTTTTCCGCCATTTCCACCAGGGTCGATTGCACTTTACGCACAAGGCCCAAGGTTCTGGAAAGCACATCGCGCATGAAGAGCCGCATATCCAGAGCAACCTGGTCGTTTCGGCTCCTGGCCGTGTGGAGCTTGCCGCCGGTCTCTCCTATGCGCGCCGTAAGCTCATTTTCGATTGCCATATGGATGTCCTCCTGGGACGAATCCAGGGCAATCTGGCCCCGCTCCATGTCGCGAAGTATTTCGCCCAACGTCTGAACTATGCTGGAGGCCTCCTCGTGCGAAATTATGCCGCACTCGGCAAGCATGCGGCAATGCGCGATGCTCCCCTCGATATCATACCGGTAGAGCCGGCTGTCAAAATCGATGGAAGCGGTGTATTCTTCCACCAGCTTGTCTGTAGGCTGGTCAAAGCGTCCCTGCCAGAGCTTTTCGGCCATGCGGAACCAAACTCCCTATTCCAGAAGCACAGGTCTTATAAGTCCCTTATACGACCTAATATTTATCAGTTTGACTTTAGAGGCTGTTGAAGGCTTTGCTTCACAAGCGTTTCTATTCGCAGCCTCAGTCCGAGCAGCCGGATGAAGCCGCTCGCCTCATCCTGCCGGTAAACGTCGTCTTCTTCGAAGGTGGCAAAGCTGGGCTGATAAAGAGAACGCGCCGACTTGCGCCCGATCACCTGGCAGCTTCCCTTGTAGAGCTTAAGACGCGCGGTTCCCCAGACATTGTCCTGCGCGAGGTCCATCATGTTCTGGAGATAGCGCATTTCAGGCGAAAACCAAAACCCGTTGTAGATCATGCGCGAATATTCCGGAACAAGGCCGTCTCGCAGGTGCATGACTTCTCTGTCCATCGTTATGGATTCCACTGCCCTATGGGCGATTCGCATGATAGTGCCGCCCGGGGTTTCGTACACCCCTCGCGATTTCATCCCGATGAACCGGTTTTCCACGAGATCCACACGGCCGATGCCATGCTTTCCACCGATCCTGTTGAGGTGTTGGAGGAGCCGGGCCGGACTCATACGCTCGCCGTCAACCGCTGCAGGGTCTCCTTTTTCATAGTCGATTTCGATAACTTCAGGCTCATCGGGAGCTTCTTCCGGATTCGCGGTCATGACGAACATCTCCGGGTCGGGCTCGACCCACGGGTCTTCGAGAATGCCGCCCTCGTAGCTTATATGCAGCATGTTACGGTCGCAGCTATAGGGCTTGGCCTTCGTAACGGGAACCGGGATGTCGTGTTTTTGAGCAAACGCGATGAGGTCGCTTCGCGACTTCATGTCCCACTCCCGCCAGGGCGCGATCACCTTTATGTCAGGCCTGAGCGCCATGTAAGCCAACTCGAACCGGACTTGGTCGTTTCCCTTGCCGGTAGCTCCGTGGCTAACGGCATCGGCCCCTTCCTCTTCGGCTATCTTGATCTGCTGCTTGGCGATCAGCGGGCGCGCAATCGAAGTGCCGAGCAGATACTGGCCTTCGTAGATGGCGTTGGCGCGAAATACCGGGAAGACAAACCCGCTTGCGAACTCCTCCCTCAAATCTTCGATGCGCGCCTTGACCGCGCCTGTCTTGAGGGCTTTTTCCTCAATCCCGTCCAGTTCCTCATCCTGGCCCAGGTCGGCAGAGAAAGTGACGACTTCGCATTTATATGTCTCG
>JBEKXG010000396.1:0-8081 GCA_049512295.1 Syntrophobacteraceae bacterium | reverse complement strand
GACGGCGGCCCTTCTTAGCCCCATCCTGGGCGAACCGGCCGGGACGATTGAAAAGAAGCTCACTTCTTCCAGACATTTCGTCTGGATAAAGCGCCAACTCACCGATCAGCAGGCAATCGAAATAGAGAAGCTGAAAGCCCCCGGCCTTAATCTCACGGACGAATACAAGCGGTTCTACCCGTACCGGCAGGTGGGCGGTCAGATAGTGGGCTTCGTCAATATTGACGGCGCCGGTATAGAGGGCATTGAAAAATATTTCGATGACGTGCTCAAAGGCAAGCCGGTCCCTGTATGTCAGCTTAGGGACGGCGGGCGCAAGCGGTTGTGGCTCAATTCGTCGGCGCCTCCGGAGTCTGCCGAGAGCTGCGGGATAAAGCTCAGTCTGGACGCCTTCATCGAATACATCGCCGAGTGCGAACTGGAGAAGGCGGCGCAGAAGTACAGTGCCAGGGCGGCGGAAGTGGTGGTCATGGACGCCGAGACTTTCGAAGTGCTCGCCATGACAAGCTGGCCCTTTTTCGATCCGAATATCATTCCGGAAAAAAAGGACCCGAAAGAGGAACTTGGGCGCAACCATGTCATTTCCGACGCCTACGAGCCGGGATCGGCATTTAAGGTATTTTTGATGAGCGCCGCTCTGGATCAGAATATCGTCCGGGAGCGCGACCGAATATACTGCGAAGGAGGTAGATGCTCACTGGCGGGCCATTCCATAAAGGACGTCCACCCTTACGGCTGGCTCACGATGCAGGAGGTGATCAAATATTCGAGCAACATCGCGGCCGCCAAGATTGCGCTCCATATGGGGGCGGAAAAATACTCCCGCTACATTCACGACTTCGGCTTCGGATCGCTCACAGGGATTACGCTTCCGGGCGAATTCAAAGGAATCGTTAGACCTCAGAAGAGGTGGAGACCAATCGATTTGGCCACGACCGGCTTTGGGCAGAGCATTGGCGTAACCAGCCTTCAGCTTAACAACGCCATTGCAGTGATAGCCACCGGCGGGCAATTCGGCTCGCCGATAATCGCCAGCAATATCCTCGACTCGCAGGGAAGATCCATCAGGGAATTTCAGTCGATCAAAATACGCAAGGTAATTCAAAAGAGGACAGCCGACCAGATTCGTGCTATGATGATGCTTGTAACTCAGGCAGGCGGCACGGGGGTAAATGCGGCGCCCGAGGGTTACACGGCGGCAGGCAAGACTGGAACGGCACAGGTAATGGACAAGACGACGAAGCGTTACGCTTCGAATAAGTATACTTCGGTTTTTACCGGGTTTGTCCCGGCCGAGCAGCCCAAACTGGTAATCACCGTAGTTGTTCACGAACCCCGGGGGGCTATTTATGGAGGAGTTGTAGCGGCGCCGGTATTCCGGAATATTGCCGCAAGAGCCCTACCCTACCTGGGGGTAATGCCTTCTGCACCAAATCCCGCACCCAGTCCCGATATCCACATGACTAAAGCCTCAGTTGCCGGACTAAAACAGGCCACTGGCCACAATAAAGCGTCAGCCGAAAAACCCGGCGGCAAATCCGCTCAGAAAACAGCTTCGAAAAAATCGGCTTCGACGAAAGGCTCAGGGGCCGTTGCGATTGATGCGAACAAAATTCAACCAACGCCGAAGACAACCCGCCGTGAACCGCCGGATCAGTACTCGCTCAGGATTGATGAACGGGGAGCGGGGGTTTATTAGCCGGAGTCCATCTGAAAACACCGAATGAGACGCCTCGCGGGGCGTGGAATCTTCAAAAACCTGGCAGCGCGATTTAAATGAAGACGTTCGAAGAGCTCATACACGGTCTGGAAATTGTCGGCGCGAGCACAGGGCTGGATGCTCCGGTGTCCGGCGTGTGCTGTGACAGCAGGCATGCGGCCAAAGGCAGCCTGTTTGTCAGCGTTCCCGGAAATCGTGCAGACGGGCACGATTTCATTGCCGACGCCATATCACGCGGCGCCGTTGCGATTGTTGCCCAAACCGAGATTCCCGCCGGCTTTCCTGCGGGCTTTGTGCGCGTCCGGGACTCCCGGGCGGCGCTTGCCTCAATATCTGCGAATTTCTACGATCACCCGGCTTCCAGGCTCGACCTCATTGGAATAACGGGAACGAATGGAAAGACAACAACTTCACTGCTCATCGAAAGCATTCTCCGACAAAACGGGTCAAGTCCCGGAGTCCTTGGGACCCTCGCCTACAGGTGGGCCGGAAAACAAATTCCGGCTCCCTTGACCACGCCCGAGTCCCTGGACCTCCAGAGACTATTTCACCTTATGCTCCAGGACGGAGTTTCACACGTCGTCATGGAGGTCTCCTCTCATGCGCTCGCGCTTGGCAGGATTGCCGGGTGCGTGTTCCGGGCAGGGGTTTTTACCAATTTGTCGCAGGACCATCTTGATTTCCATTCGACCATGGAGAAGTATTTCGCCGCCAAGAAGCTCCTTTTCTCATCCTACCTCGACCCTCGTCTTTCAGCGGCGGTAGTCAACGGGGATGATGATTACGGAAGAAGGATAATCGAAAACGGGACCCGCGCGCTCAAAGTCATCCGCTACTCCGGTAAAGCCTCCCCCGGCCCCCGTTTCGGAAAGGGCGCAGATGACGTTTTCGTCGAAAAAGTCAGGTTCGCTCCCGGGGGCATCTGCGCAGAAGTCCATACATCGCGAGGGAAAGTCAGGGTCGATTCCCCGCTCATGGGCAGGCTGAACCTCTATAACATTCTGGCGGCAGTATCGGCGGCGGTGTCGCTGGATATTGCACCGGAAGCAATCGAGGATGGCATCCGGGGGCTTTCGCGCGTGGACGGGCGGCTTGAACGCGTAGCAATTCCGGACCGGTACGGTTTTCAGGTAATCGTGGATTACGCGCATACCCCCGACGCAATGGAAAAGGCGCTTGCCTGCCTTCGCGAAATGACCGAAAACAGGCTTATCGCGGTATTCGGCTGCGGCGGCGACCGGTACAGGGGAAAGCGCCCGATGATGGGCAGGGTGGCCGCAGAACTGGCGGACCTAGTAGTCATCAAGAGCTGGCCACCGGGAGGGGCTACATTCGGGAAGTTGACAGGCGAAAGGCCATCGAGCTGGCGCTGGCGCTTGGTCGTCCCGGAGATATGATTTTTATCGGAGGCAAGGGGCACGAAACGTACCAGATCGTCGGTTCCCTCAGGTACTCGTTTGACGACAGGCTGGTCGTCAAAGAGTATTTTGACCTTGTATAAACACAACGCTGACCGGACGACAGAAAATATGTTCACAACTGTGGCGAAACTGGCCGAGGCTGCCGGAGGCGAGATACTTGCCGGGGACCCCGGCGCGCCAGTTGGGGCGATTTCCACGGACACCAGGAAGATTGCGCCTGGAGACTGCTTCATTGCCCTTTCCGGAGAAAACCACGACGGGCACGATTATGTTGCGGACGCCATTAGCAAGGGCGCCGGCGCTGTAATCGTAGCGGAGCGCAACGCCTTTTCCCCGGAAACTCCCGCCGCCGTCATCAAAGTGAGTGATACCCTTTACGCACTCGGCGAACTGGCACGGCGCCACCGCATGAGGTTCGGCATTCCGGTGATCGCCGTTTCCGGCAGCAACGGCAAGACCAGCACAAAAGAGATGATCGCGGCCATTTTCAGCCGAACTCGGAAGGTGCTCAAGAACAGGGGCAATTTCAATAACCTGATCGGCCTTCCACTCACGCTGCTCGAGTTGAACGAAGAACACAGCATCGCTGTCGTGGAAATGGGAATAAACGTTCCGGGAGAAATGGAGCGGTTGGCCCAGATCGGCTCTCCCACTGCCGCAGTCATAACCAATATACACCCGGCCCACCTCCAGGGACTTGAATCGATCGAGGGCATCCTGGAGGAAAAGGGCAGGCTCTGGAAATCACTGGGATCCGACGGCATCGCCGTGGTAAATTTGGATGACCCGAGACTTTCACATTTTGTCGAACAGATCCGGGCCCGGAAAATCACCTGCTCTCTCAGAAATGGGGCAGCCGATGTATCCGTGTGCTCGCAAATCGTCATTTCTGAAGGAAACACCTCTTTTCGAATAAACGCCTGCGGCTTCGAGATACCTGTATCGCTCCCGGTTATGGGCATACACCATGCCCAAAATGCGCTTGCCGCAACCGCCGCAGCCATGGGTACGGGGGCTTCGGCCCTGGATGTGGAGGCCGGACTGTCCGGCTACGCGCCCGTCAGGCAGCGCATGAATTGCATGAGGCTGCGCGACGGCGGGGTCCTGGTGGACGATACCTACAACGCCAATCCCGTTTCGATGATTGCCGCCGTGGAAGCGGTCCTTTCCGCAAGCTCGGGCAGCCCCTTTGTGGCGGTACTTGGAGAGATGCGCGAACTTGGCCCGAACAGCCCCGCTCTTCACTTCGAGGTAGGCAGGAAAATAGGGGCGGCAAAACCGGGCAGGCTGATCGCCCTTGGGACCCTGGGCATCGAGATACTCAAGGGAGCGCAGGCAGCAGGACTCGATGAGTCGCTTTGCTTTTTCGCGGGCAATCATGCCGAAGCAGTGGATCTTCTGCGGCGAGTTGTGCCCAAGCGGGCATGGATACTGGTCAAAGGCTCCCGCGGGATGACAATGGAAAAAGTCGTAGAGGCAATGGCCGGGGAGTGTGAGTGAGAGGCGGCGAGCCGCCGCGGCCATGGTTGCCAAGCCGGAAACGACGCTGTCTCCGACGTTGCCGGACAGCAAACCTGAATCATGGATTGAGGGATTGAGCAAGAAGGGATCCGAAAAAACGCTCGTGGTCGGTCTTGGCATGTCAGGCCGGGCCGTATGCGCTTTGCTCCGAAGCCGGGGGGCCGAAGTGAGCGCGACGGACCTGCGCTCCCGCCCTGAATTCAACGGCGCGCTGGATGGCGTAGAGGAGGCGGGCTGCTCGCTACGCCTGGGGTTCCACCGGCTCGAAGATTTTCTGGAGGCAGACCGCATAATCGTCAGCCCGGGGGTTCCACTTGAAATCGAACCCCTTAAAGAGGCGCGCAGGCGGGGAATAGAGATAGTCGGGGAGCTAGAGTGGGCCTGGCGGCAGGTCAACCTTCCCGTTATCGCTGTGACCGGAACCAATGGGAAGACCACAACAACCGCTCTGATCGGCGAAATGCTCAGGCAGGCCGGGAGGCATCCATTCGTTGGCGGAAATATTGGAACGCCCCTCAGCCAGTGGATAGTTTCGGGTGAGCATGCCGACATTCTCGTGCTGGAGCTGAGCAGCTTCCAACTGGATACCGCTTCCACCTTCCGACCGGATACCGGGGTACTGCTGAACGTAACCGAAGATCACCTGGACCGCTACAAAAGCTTCAAGGCTTACGCTGATTCCAAGCTCTCCCTGTTTCGGCGGCAAAACAGCACAGATTTCGCCATAATCAACGGCGGCGACCCGATTTGCCGGGAGCGCATCGAAGAAATTCCGGGCAATATCCTTTTCTATAGCAGTTCGGACCCGGCCGCAAACGCACGGATAGAAGGCGGCGCAATCCAGGTGGCCTTCCCGGGCAAAGGAAAGTTGGAAATCAGCCTGGAAAAAAGCAGACTGCATGGGGCGCACAACCGTGAAAACATAATGGCCGCCGCGCTGGCCGCCTTGTGTATGGGTGCGCCTGCCGGAGCAATCCAGGCAGCGGTTGACCGGTTCGGCGGCTTTGCCCATAGGCTCGAGTGGGTGCGCAACTGGAAAGGAATCGATTTCTACGACGACTCCAAGGGGACAAACGTCGGCGCTGTGGTGAAAGCCCTGGAGGCGTTTGACCGTCCCGTGCTGCTTCTACTAGGCGGAAGGGATAAACTCGGCGCCTATGAACCGCTTATTGCGCCGCTCATCGCCAAGGGCAAGCGGATTTTCGCCTTTGGAGAGGCCGGTCCCGGGATTTACGGCCAGCTATGCGGGAAGGTCCCGGCCGGGCTTTATCCGGATTTGGGATCGGCCTTCCGGGATGCGGCCGGTTGCGCTTCGCAGGGAGATGTCGTTCTGCTCTCGCCCGCCTGTGCCTCTTTTGACCAGTATGAGAGCTACGCGCACAGGGGGGATCATTTCAAGAAGCTGGTGGCGGAGCTTGGGGATTAGCATGGTGCTGGAGCTGCGGGTGCAAGAAAAGCATTAAAAGGTTGGTGATTTCGTCGCTCCGGCGAAGGCCGGAATCCAGGACCTTTCGAACTATTTGATTTCTAAAGCAAAACACTTGGCCCCGGCTTTCGCCGGGGTGACGGTCCTTTTCTAGAGGGAGGAGTGCAACCGACAATTTCTGTAAATCGCCGCTTGTGCATAGAGGATACAGGCAATGACACTTGCTGACGAATTTGACAAAGCCATGAACCAAGACGTCTATGAGGCGGCCCTTAAGGAATGTGGTCATCACGCCACGATCTTCAGGGGTATGCTCGTCACGAAAGGTGGATTACAAACTGCCATCGAACTGCTCAGTTCATCGTCTATCCAATACGGATTCGAGAAGTTGTGGGAGTGCGGCCGACTTGACCTGACGATGGAGCATTTAGTAATCCAAGAGCGCTGGAGTGGGCTTTTTACGTCAGACCAAGTTGCCGTTGCGAGAGATCGACTCTCGGAGTATTCCTCACCTCCGAAAGGAACCGATCCGTACAGCACGCACAACTGCAGTGCGGAGAGTTGTCCATTGCGGCGTAGTTAAACAGGCCCCCTAAGGACTTGGACCTAGACGTAAAATCGTTGGCGCCGGTAAGTATCGCAACGTCGTTCCCGCGAAGGCGGGAATCCAGGAAGGGCCTGGCTTGTCGAAACAATTCTTTATCTACATCATGGCAAGCAGACGCAACGGGACGCAGTATATTGGTGTAACATCAAATCTGGTGCAAAGGGTATGGCAGCACAAACAGGGTCTAGTTGAAGGATTCACCCTGAAATATGGCGTTAAAATGCTTGTTTATTTTGAGCCGCACGAAACTGCCGAATCGGCCATAACGAGGGAAAAGCAGCTCAAGAAATGGGAAAGAACCTGGAAGATAAGGTTGATCGAGCAAAGCAACCCCGAGTGGAGGGACCTTTACAGCACTATCTGTATTTGAACTGGATTCCCGCCTTCGCGGGAATGACGACCGGGGCTTTTGATGTCCCGGATAAAACATGATGGTATAGATCGGGGAATATATTGTCTAGACCGGCGATGGACGCACCTTCGGCTATAACCGCCGAATCGAAGGAAAAGCAGGGCCTCACCTGGAAGCCTCTCCCCGTGGAGGTCCAGCTGTGGGTAGAGGTGTCCCTGCTGATTACCTTCGGATTCATAATGATTTACAGCGCCAGTTCCATTCCGGCTCTCACGAGGTTCTCCGACCCGAATCATTACCTGAAGCGCCAGCTTTTTTGCGTTGGGCTGGGCATCCCGATCATCTACGTGGTGAGCCGCACGTCCTACCGCTCGTACAAGAAATATGCCGGTCCCCTGATGATCGGTATGGTCGCCTTGCTCCTTCTGGTCCTGATCCCGGGACTTGGAGCGAAATACAACAACGCCCGGCGCTGGTTTAGCGTCGGCAGTTTCCATATCCAGCCGGCCGAGTTCGCCAAAGTGGTCTGGATTCTATTTTTGAGCTATGCCCTGGTCAAGAAGCAGGACCGAATCAAGGAATCGCGCGTGAGCTTCTGGCCCTTCATTGTCCTGTGCGCCATATTCAGCGCCCTCCTGCTCAAGCAGCCCGACTTCGGCACCACGTTCATGTTCGTGGTCCTCATGGTCGTCATGCTGGCGACTGCGGGAGTCCCGTGCCGTTATTTTTTTCTGATGACCCCCTTCGCGGCCTTTGGCGTCTATAGGTTCGTTTACCTGGTCCCGTACCGCCGCATCCGCTGGGAGGCCTTTCTCAATCCCTGGCTGGATCCCCTTTTTTCGGGATATCAGCTCATTCAGGCATGGATAGCGGTAGGCTCGGGCGGTTTTTTCGGAAAGGGGCTGGGAGCGGGCCAACAAAAACTGCTCTATTTGCCGGAATCCTACACCGACTTCATCCTGGCCGTGATCGGAGAGGAACTGGGATTTGTCGGCATTGTGCTGACCTGTCTGCTCTTCTTTCTTCTTTTCCGC
>JBEKXG010000395.1:0-5067 GCA_049512295.1 Syntrophobacteraceae bacterium | reverse complement strand
GTCGTGCCGAGCACGGTTGCGGAACCAAAAGAATAGACGGCTTTGGGTTTCGAGATACCAGGCTACGGCTTTTTCAGTATCGTTGAATTCTTCTTCCGGGGTGAATGTGAAAAGGCTCAACTGGAGCGGGCTTCCGTCTTTTCGGTTAAGCGTCCTTGCCGACGCCTTCACTCCAATTGATTTTGGCAAAGTCCAGTCGAAGTTGTTTCCGATGATTAAAAAGCGAAGCTCGTCACTCTTCAGCATTGCCTGGAAAACCTGCTCAGACAAACGATCTTTTTCACACTCAAGCTGCTTTCGCAATTCTTCGATCAAAAAAACGAAATTGTTGGCTATCAGCCGCTCATTACGCTCTCGGTCATTTCCATTTTCTCTAAAATGGGCGAGTACTTGTTTGGAGAATTCGTGCGCCTGCCAGGGATTTGGAACGATGTCACAGAGCTGCCTGGTCATGAAAACCGGATCAACCCGGATGCCGCTCTCCTCTAACCGGCGAACCCCCTTGGTTCGAATGGACCGGTATTTGTCATCCGTCAGGGTTATTCCGATCTCTACATCCTTGCTGTCGTACATTGAGAGGGTCAAGGAAAGGACAGGCTTGAGATCCACTTCTCCCCACGGAATCCGGGCAGCAATGTCCATTTCATAACTAACCGGCCGCCACACCTTATCGCTCCTGATCATGAAAACAGGAAGAATCGTCCGGCTCGCGGCTTGCCTAAACCTTTCCCGAACCTCGCAACACCTTTCTGCAGCACCACTTTCATCCTGCTCCTGGACTGTCAAGACATGGCGGCGCAGATCGCCCAAACCTTCCTGCTCAAAGCCCGATCTGATGCTATCCAGCAACTCTTTTCCGCGCTGTTGGAAACAAAAAACGTAACTCTCGTCCAGGTCACGGATGCGCGTCTTACGGGCATAGGGCTGTCGAAGTATGCGGCCCACAAGTTGTGTCAGGGCATTCTTTGAGGCGGGGTTGGTAAGGATTACCAGCACATAAGCGAAAGAGCAGTCCCAGCCCTCTTGCAAAGCCTGTTTGCTGATAATGTACCTGATATTGCAATCCCGAGCCAGAAGTCCGCCGGAATCGTCAACTTCCTTTAGTTCGTCTTTTTCGCTGGTCTTGACCGCAATCTGATCGTGGGATATTCCTATGGTGCTGTTCAAGTATTCGCGCACTTGCTCGGAATGAATCCACTTTCCGCCTCGTTGTTCCCTGCCGGTGCGCTCGACCTGGATAAGGCATATTGGACGTATGCAGATGCCTGTATTTGCTTCAAATTCTCTGGCTCTTTCTTCAAGCACGTTGCGCTTATTAATCCCGGCCAGGAGCGTGTCTTTCCAGTCCGGACTGGCCTTATTCACAACGTGAAGATCGAGCTTGATCATCTCCTCACGATGCAGCTCCCGGCCGGTAATATCCACGAGCACGTTGCTTTGAGTCGGTGTAGCGGAAAGCTCAACGATGAGACAAGGGTTGAAACCGCGAAGGGTTTCCTGAGCGCCCTTGCTGTACGCTTTGTGCCCCTCATCAAGTATTATCAAGGGGGAAAGCATTCTGAGTGTATTGCCCAAGGAAGTCTTGATCTGTTTTCCCCAAAAACCGCCCTCTTTTTCATATGTGTCAAGGTTTGAGTAATTTTTAAGGACTGCTTCCTGTGTTTTGATGTCATCCTCGTTGGGAAAAAAATCCTGGAAGCCCCCACTGTCCTTGAAGACCCTCAGAACTTCTTTCGTCTGGCGATTGGCGGATGGAAGCATGAGCATCAGAATAACGAGATTTTCTTGAATGTCCTGGGGAGAGAAACGATCCGTTTTCTCGAGTATCAGGGTATGTCCGCCGGTCGCAATATCGAGATGCTGGCGGTAAGGATGGTCCCGATCTTTGAGGCTCTGGATCGTTTGTCTGTAAATTTGCGTGGTGGGGACAATCCACAGGACAAGACCTCTCCTGCGATTCAGGTAGACCATGTTCACAAGGTCGATAGTTTTGACGGCGAGCAGTGTTTTTCCACCTCCAGTGGGGATTTTGAGGCAGAATGTCGGCAGTGGTTGCCCAAGCCCGTTCCTGCTGGGAACGAAAGGCCGTTGGATTTGTGCCTTCTCCCAAGCTTTCGTCGGAAAATCAATCTCAAATTTAGGATTCTCCTCGGCCGTTTTCCTCCATGCGGCAAGATGTTCGAGGTAGCCCCTTATTTCCGTCAAAGCTCTCTGTTGGTATTCCTTAAGCTGCATGGGTCACCGCGCAAGCTCGTAAATCTCAAAAGGCAGTTGTGCAAAGTCAATCTTATATAGGTCAAGGTGCTCCTGATCAAGGTATTTGGTCGGCGCAAAAATCAGCCTGCGTTTTCCTTCCTTTAACGGCGGCAGCTTCATCGCTATTTCTAGTGTCAGGGCCAAATTTCTTAATCTTGCAACTTCCGGCTCGTAGAACAGATAAACCTGGTATTGACTGCTTTCGCCAATGAAATTCTTGTCTCTGTCAACCACCCCGTCGTTAAACTCTTCTCCGGTGGCTGTGTAGAAGACGTACCGGGCCAGTTCTCCATACTTGGGCAGGCTCTTCCCATCAAGGATGTTTTCAAGTTCAAGTGGGTTTCCGATTTCAAAATAGCTAAATGAGCCATCCAGGCCATTCTTTAGGCTTTCACCTTTCGCAGTCGGAACTCCCTTTATTACTCGGCGTATCCGCTCAGCAGTAACGGAATCAGCATATTCCTCGCATTCAATCAAGATGAAACGGCGGCTGCCGCCGTCCTCGGCATTCTGCTGCAGCACGGCTTGAGCGGTTGTGCCCGAGCCGGCAAAGGCGTCAAGGACGATGGAATCCTCTTTCGTCCCCACTCTAAGTATTCTTTCGAGAAGCTTGGTGGGCTTCAGCGTTGTGAAAGTTTGAAAATCCACGCCAAAGATGGCCAGTAGTTCCTTCTTTGCTTCTTGAGTGTGACCAACTTCCTTGTAGGTCCAAATCGTCTCCGGGACCAGACCTCGCTTGACTGCGGAAAGGAACCGCTTAAAGCGCGGAACCTGATTTTTATCTGCTCCCCACCAAATCCGGTTATCCGCATCGAGCCGCATGAACTTCTCTTCCGAAACACGCCAGTAATTGCCCGGAGGTGGTCCCTCTAATACGCGTCCGCCGGGGCATTTTATGCTGTAGATTCCTTTGCTGTAGGGATTCCGGGCAGACAAGTCACCTGAAGTCCAGGGTCCTCTAGGATCGTCATCGGGATTCTCATACCTCGCGTCTGCTTCTTCCGTACGTGGCAGAAGGCCAAGGACAAAGCTTTCCTTGCGTTTGGCGTAAACGACAACGTAATCGTGGTTCTCGGAAAAGAACTTTGCAGAACTCTTTGGAGAAAAAACCTTTTCCCAAATGATAGTCGCGATGAAGTTCTCTTCGCCAAAAACTTCATCCATCAACATGCGGAGATGCTGGACCTCATTATCGTCGATGGAGATGAATATCGCCCCTTCCTCTGCCATCAGTTCACGGATTAGTTTCAGCCGGGGCATCATCATGCAGAGCCATTTGTCGTGTCGCGTCAAATCCTCACGGTCAACGACTTTCCCAAGCCATTCCTGCATCATTGGCGAGTTTACGTTATCGTTGTATATCCATTTTTCATTGCCGGTATTGTAAGGTGGATCGATGTAAACACAATCGACTTTTCCAGCAAGCATCGGGAGGAGGGATTTGAGCGCTTTCAGGTTATCGCCATGAATAATCAAATTATCGTGAAGGCTCACATTTTCGGTCAGGCTCTTGGCTTTTACCGGGATGAACTCGTGGTATTTCACAAGCAGATGATGATTCTGGACGAAAGTCTTTCCCTTGAATTGAAGCTGTGCCATCAATCGCCTCTCGTTTGGGTGATACTAGATTCTACAATGCACCAGAGCGATTTCACAGGCTCCTGGGATTTTTTTTAAGATGTTCACATCCTCCGTTGAATTTGCTCCCTCCGGGCCCGAGCCAGACTCCGCTCGGAGTGGCATACCACCGATCACAGTTGATTCTCTCAGGAGGGATGACGTGAAAATATCAGAGACTGCGGCTGAATACCAGAGATTTGGAGAATTGCTGGGCGGAATTGAGGGTGCGGCCTCTCATGTGCGTCGATCATTTGTGCTGCGCCATTGTCTGCTGCATTTTGGGTCTCCGGTGTGGATGCAAATGCCCAAATACCCAAATCGGGTCGGGCCAAGACAAATGCCTAAATGTACATGATATTAGCGAAATACCAGGCCATTTATTGGCCTTAAAAGTGCATTTTTAGTAAAAATAGGCCTTTAAGGCCCAATAAGGGCATGACTTTTCGTGAATGTCAGGCAATCATAGATAACTATCTCGGCCCGACCCCGATTGATACCGATTGATGAAAGGCCATAAGTTCACTCCTCCAAAACCTCCCACCTCAACGCCGGACAGCCAGAAAGTTCAAAACGTGGCGGCAATTCTGCAGGCTGTCACAATCTCAATCAACCGAAGGCTCCTCTTATCTCGGCAACACAACAGATGGCGGATGTCAGAAATCAGATGACAGATCTCGGATACCCGATTCCCGACAGCCGATATCCGTTGCACCCGAAGGCTCTTCTTATCTCTGCAACCCAGAAACTGAACAAACCTAACAAGGCCGAACTGGCCAATAAAAGTCTCAATCGCCCGAAGGCTCTTCTTATCTCTGCAACAAGGTCGTAGAGAGGAAAATGGTAAATTCGGTTCAAGTAACGTCTCAATCGCCCGAAGGCTCTTCTTATCTCTGCAACGACGAGGTGAAGATTTACACTCCTTACCTGTTTCTGATTGGGGAGTCTCAATCGCCCGAAGGCTCTTCTTATCTCTGCAACACCTAATTATGTATGGCTTAATAAACTGGCTGGGTATGCGTCTCAATCGCCCGAAGGCTCTTCTTATCTCTGCAACACAAAAGCGGACAAGAGGCTCCAATACCGTTTTCAGTTAGTCTCAATCGCCCGAAGGCTCTTCTTATCTCTGCAACACTCCGATCTATCCTGACGACCTGTCGGAATACACTTTCATTTTTGTCTCAATCGCCAGAA